>JAYTWQ010000184.1:0-8893 GCA_043743355.1 bacterium
TTCCTTTTTCCGTTATTATTATAACCTCGATATTTTGGCAATTGTTTAATCAATGAGGCTTGTCCACCTTCAAAACCAACATGTAATTTTCTACCACCCTTACGCTTAATTTGACCTTTGTGACCATGACCAGCATTTTTTCCTTTTCCAGAACCAATACCACGACCAATTCGGCGAGATACTTTTTGTACAGTTTTTGGAAGATTTGATAAAGTAAACATATTAAATTCTTAATTATTTTTTGGTTGGGATAAAAAAATCAACATGTCTTACGTCACCTTTTACAGGATGATAGTCTATGTCTTTGAGTAAAACTTTAATTGATTTACCGTCAAGTAATAGCTCGACTTCTTGATTTTTTTCCAATTTTTTTGCAAGATTGTTAATCATATGAAAAGCCATTTGGATGAGAATTGAGTCTTTGTGAGATTGTATAATAACACCGGGTACTAGTCCTTCTTTTTTAATTTTGTTGAGCCAATGACCAGTAACGGTTCGTGATTGGCATTCAATAGTTGTTGTCATATATTTTAGTCGTTAAGATTAAAGATTGTGAATCTTGTTAGTTGAATATTTTCTCCAGTTTTAGCAATTATTTGTCCTATATAATCAGATACAGTAATAGTTGGGTCTTTCAAAAAGTCTTGAGATTTGAGAGATACTTCTTTTGCGATTTTCGATTTTTTACCTTCCAAAATTTTATTAATCATCTCAGGAGCCTTTCCTTCGCTAATCATTTTCTCTCTGGTAATCTCTAATTCTGTATTCACAAAGTCAGGAGAAACTTTATCCTCACTAACGAATTTTGGTTGATAAGCTGCAATATGTAAAAGTAAATCATTACCTAAAGTCTGAAAATCTGTACCCCGAGCAACAAAGTCAGACTCACACTTTAATTCAATCATAACACCAATTCTCATTTCGTGAGTGTAAGTAAAAATTGAACCGTTAGATGCTTCTCTTCCTTCTTTAGCTGCGGATTTTAAAACTCCTTGTTTTTTGAGATAAGAAATGATCTCATTTTCGTTTTCAGTATTCAGTGTTGCAATTGCATTATTGATATCTTTAAAAGATAAATTTGTTTTGTATCTGATTGTTTTGATTAGTTCAACGTTAGCCATAATAATTGTAGTTTAGGGTTTATTTTTGTGCGTATCGCTCGAGTGCTTTAATTACAGTTTGAACACCAACAATTTTATTTCGAGATCTGTTAATCTTAGAGTAGATATTTTCAATACCAGCTAATTCAAGAACAGGTCGAATAAAACCTCCAGCAATTAATCCAGTACCAGATTCAGCAGTTTTCAAAAAAATGTTACAAGATTTGTATTTGGTATCAGTAACGAATGGAAGAGACTTATGCTCATCAAATTTAACTTTGATTAATGAATTATTAGCTGCCTTTGTGGCTTTTGCAACTGAATCTTGAAAATCCAAACCCTTTCGGAGACCATAGCCAACTTTACCTTCTCGATCTCCAACAACAACAAGAGCTGAAAACCTCATTCTTTTTCCACCTTTGACTACACGAGTAACTCTTCGTACTTCAATTACTTTTGCTTCTAGCTCTTGAACATCAGAATCTGATTTGGAGTTTCGGTTTCGTCCACCTCTAGCACCATCTCTTCCACCTGGACGACCATTTTGACCTGCAACTCCAGGATTTCGAGAGTTACCTCCAAATGAACTTCGTCCCCCTTCAGTTCTTGGTCCTCTAGGTCCTCCTTCTGTTCGAGGAGCAACGCCTTGACCTCCAAAACGGCGACCAGGCATTGCAGACTTTTCAGTCCTAGTAAAAACTCTCTTGTTTGGAGTGGTTACTGTTGCAACATTTGGAGTTGCAGTATTTGTTTCATTTTGTACTTCTGACATAGCAATAAATATATTTAGATTTCAATTCCTTCTGCTCGAATAGCATCAGCCAAGACTTTGATTCGACCGTGATACAGATAACCATTTCGGTTAAAAGTAGATTTTACATAACCAGCTTTCTTTATAAATGATGCAACTTCTATCCCAACACTAAATGATTTTTCAGATTTTGATTTATCATTCTTATTGGAATTAGAAGTAAAAATTACAAGTTTTGTATTGGGATCAATTACTTGAGCAGATACATTAGCATTGGAACGGGTAACTACAACTACAGGATAATTATAACTAATTTTTTGTAGAGTTCGATTTTTTCGGATTTGTTGTGATGACATAGTATTATGAATTATTATTTACCTTTTCCGCCTTTCTTACCTACTTTCTTGACATAGAATCGATTTGGGAATTTGAATCCTTTTTGTTTGTAAGGATCACAAGGTTTCATTTCGTGAATGTTACCAAAAAAATTGTTCAATAACTGCTTGTCAAAGCTAGTACCCGAAATCAAATTCTTTGTAATAGTTAATTTAATTTCTTTTGGAATTGTGATTTTGACTGGATGAGAAAAACCAATATTAAGAGTAAGAATGTCATTAGTAATGTCCATCTTAAACCCTACACCATTAAGCTCCATCTCTTTTGAAAAACCTTTTGAGACACCAGTTACCATATTGGCAATCAACGCCCGAGCTGTTCCCCAGTTTGCTTTTTGAAATTTATCATTTTCTTTGATAACCGATACCTCAATATTGTTATTATCTACCTTGACAGATACAAAATCTAATAAAGTCTGTGTTAAAGTTCCGTTAGGTCCAGTGACAACGACTCGATTATCATTAAGTTCAACCTTAACGTTTTGATCTATAGGGATTAGTTTTTTTCCTACACGTGACATATAATTTATAATTTTTTGGGTTTATTTTGAAATTGAATCCACTAATCTTGCAAATGAATTAATATCAGCAATTGCAATTTCAGATACTGATTTTCGATTAAGAAGAGATCCAGATTTGATTAACATATTAATGAAAGCAGAATAACTTATTGTACTTCCGATCTGATCTAATGCACCATTAATTCTCGTAATCCAAAGAGACCGAAAATCTCGCTTTCTTAATTTTCTAGATTTATAAGCATTAGATTCAGCTTTCAGTAATCTTTCTTTTGCTAGCCTAAATTTACTTTTGGCATTATTAGTGAATCCTTTGGCTCGTTCCAAAAGATATTTCCTATGTTTTAAGGCACTTTGTCCTTTTTTTACTCTTGACATATATTTTCAATTAGTTCTTTAAAATTCTAAAATACAGATTTGTATCGATTGTGAGCTGCAGATAAAGTATTTGCTTTTTTACCACCCAATACTCTCTGTCTTCGCTTCTTGATCATTCTGTGACATCGTCCTACGACACCAACTTTGAATTTACCTTTTTTTGGATCTCCACCATTTGTTAGTTTTAACTTTTTGGTTATTGCTCCTCGTGATTTTTGCTTATTAGACATATTAATTATTTGTATTTAGTTTCTTTATAAATAACATGTTTCCGCAAAATTGGGTTGTACTTTTTAAGTTCCAATTTTGAAATTGGTTTTCCTTTTGCTTTTGATTTGTTGATTACATAACGATGATAAACTTTTTTGGAAGTCCCGTCAGGTTGTGTCATTTCTTCGACAGATACAAGTAGTATTTTATTTTTTTGCCAAGCCATAATTAATAATTTATTTAGTTTCTACTTTTGGTGCAGCTTGAGCTTCAACTGAACTTTCTAAGCCTTCATTGTAAGATTCAATCAAAGAATTAACAATGAAGTCAATACCTGAGGTTGAATTATTATTGCAAACAATCGTATAATCAGTATTCTGTGGAAGTGTTTGTATAAAAGTGTTAGTCAATGCAATTACTGGAATTTTGACACATTCGCTTTCTTTAATAGCAATAGGGTTATTAGCAGCATCAAGAATCAAAACTGCGGCAGGTCGATTAGACTTTAATAGCTTAAGACCATTAAAAAATTTTCCCATTTTTTCAATTTTTCTAGCAATCGAAAGCTGTTCATTACGAGCAAGCTTAGCGAAAAACTCTTCGTTAGCCTGCATACTTTCTAATTTTTCTAGAATCTTAAGATTCTTTCTGATTGTTGCCCAATTAGTTAAAGATCCACCTAACCAACGAGTGTTGACATATGGCATTTGACCATTTGTAAAAAGTTTAGAAAATTCTACAACCTGATCAGATAAATGACTGGAAGTTCCAACAATAAGAATCTGTTTTTTCTTCTGACCAATTTTTTTGAATAATTCTTTAGTTGTATTGATTGAATCAATTGTAGAGACCAAATCAATCATGCACAGATTATTTTTGTAATTGTGAACTTTTGTTTTGAGTTTTGGATTTAGCTTTGATTTACTATTCCCTCTATGGACTCCTAACTGATACAAATTTGCTAAACTTAACATGCTCATAATCTTAATGAATTTTATTTATTAATCTAAGACTACTACAGCACCTGCAGCAACCAATTCTTCTTTAATTTTATCTGCATCGACCTTTGGCATGTTTTCAGCTAATGTGAAAGGAGCTGATTCAACTTTAGTTTTTGCATCTCCGAGACCAATATTAAGAACATTCTTAACAATCTTAATAATAGCAATTTTTTTGTCTGCTGGAACTTCAGTAACTTTGACATTGAATTCTGTTTTTGCTTCTGGAGCTGGTCCTGCTACCGCTACTGGTGCTGCTACCGCTACTGGTGCTGCTGCTGAAACTCCGAAAGTTTCTTCAATTGCTTTGACCAGCTCTGCAGCTTCGATAAGGGTGATTTCTTTTAATTGATCTACGATAGTTTGTACTTTAGACATAATATATATTGATTGAATTGGTTTTACGAAGTAATTTGTTTTGCTTGGACGACAGAATCCTACTTAACATCTTTGTTAAATTAGCACAAAGAAGTGTTTTTTGTCAAGGAGCGTTAGTTATTTTGTTTTTGCGACTTCGCTAATTGCACGAGCAGTTGTAGTAGGAATTTCTTTGATTACCATTGCAAGTTTGGCTGTGATTGAATTGATTGCACCAGCGATTTGACCTAATGATTCATCTTTTGTAGGTACATTAGCATACACTGTAGCTGTTGCTGCATCAACGAATTCACCATTAATAATTGCTCCAACAATTTTAAGGTTATCCTTAAAACCATTCTCAATAATCTTGATGAACAACTTTGGAACGATTACTTCGTTTGTTTCATCTTTATTCTTTAAATATGCAACATACGTTTGCCCAGAAAGTTTTGATACTCCTTCAAAGTTCTTCTCTAACAACGAATTTTTGACTACTTGAACTTTGAGCCCTGCTTCATTGGCTTGTTTTCGCAAATCAAAATTTGCACCTGCGTTGATTGTCGCTTCTGTTCCGTTAGTCGTTACTAAAACAACTGATTGCTGTGAATTAACATCTGATTGCAAGAATCCTACAATTTCGTTTTTTTTGGTTTTACTGATAGGCATAATTTGAGATAATGATTACTATATTAAATAACAATGAATGATAAACCATTTTTGTCGTTTTTGTCAACACTTTTTTTCATTTATCATTTAGGTTGTTAGTTTATACTTTTCACACTTAGAATATCCAACAAAAAAATCCTCTTGCGAGGTTGTGATTGAGATTCAAATTATAGTGGTCGGAATGCAGAGAATTGAACTCTGTCCGCATGCTCCCAAAGCATGTATGCTACCGTAACACTTCACTCCGATAATACCAAAATTGAACTTTTATTATATTACAAACTAAACCTAGTTTTGTCAAGATTCATTCAACTTATTGATTGTTCTATTGCTTGACTTTTTGTCAAAATAATTTTATATTTTAAAGATTTATGACATACAAAACTCGAGTAAACCGTAGCTATAATTCCAAGCCCAACAATACCAAACCAAAAATTTTTATTTTTATTGTTATTTTTTTCATCTTAGGTTCAATTTCAATTGGTATTTTTGGATGGTATAATTCAAGTATTAATGATATTCCTTCGAACGCTCCAAAAGGTATTGTTAGTTTTACAGTAGAAAAAGGGAATGGGTTCGGAGATGTAGGAGAGAAGCTTGTGAAGCAAAACGCTCTTAAAACAGGATGGTCACTTCCATACATTATGCAAAGTAAAGACAAGTGGTCATTGCAACCAGGGAAATATTCAATAATTTCACCTGCTACTCCCAATAATATCCTTGACCAAATCAAAAAAAAATCAGACGAATACCAAAAGAAAAATGCGAACAAGACTCAAACAATTGTTGAAATCGTGATTAAAGAAGGTGAAACATTGGATGATATTATTAAATTATTGAAAGATAAAGATGTTGTAGATTCGACTGAAATGCAAATATTTGCACAAAACCCAATTAATTTTGACAGAAATATTTATCCATTTCTTCCACAACCCTTAAGCTGCAAATATGGTGATATGACCAATTGTGTCAAATATTACCCAGAAGGATTTTTGTTTCCTGACACCTATGATTTTTATCAGGGAAGCGGTGCCAAAGATGTCTTTGCGAAGTTATTGAATAACTTTAATACAAAAGTTTGGGGTGAAGTAAAAGATATTGCTATTAATCAAGATTTTCAAAAAGTTGTTACCATGGCTTCTGTAATTGAAAAAGAAACAGGAAGACCGATTGACGGTGTTGATGAATTTAATTCTAGTGTAGTTAATGAAGAAAAAAGAAAAATTGCTGGAGTGTTCTTTAATAGACTCAGTCAAAACATGCCTTGGGCGTCAGACCCAACTGTTAGTTATGGTACTGGTTTGAATTTGTGTCAATCAACCCTTACAAAACAAGGTGAATGCCTCTATCTAGACTCTCCAGCAGCAAATAACAAATACAATACATATGTAAATTCTGGTTATCCAATAGGACCGATTACAACACCCCAACTTTCGACCATTAAATCAGTTTTCAATCCAGACAAAAATCAATATTTGTATTTTGTATCTGATGCTTCTGGCAAAAAATATTTTTCCGATTCAGGTGATGGTCACGATGCAAATGTAGCACGAGTAAAAGAAATCAACAAGCAATATAGGTAATTCATAATTTTTATTTGGTGTTGAAACTCAATTTTATCATAATTTAAAATACTTTTATCTAATTACTATACTCATTCCGTTTACAATGACCTGAAATAGTTATTAGAACCATCATCATCGTAACTTCGTTTTGCCACCTCCTAGCTAGGAGTAACTTTTTGAGGAATAAGTATAAGTACAAAAATACTTTGTCATCTTAAGCAGAGAGAAAGATATGTTGGTTGAAACATTCTAAAATTTTGATTTTCACTTTAGATTCATTACAGATCTTTCGCTTCATTAAAGATCATGGTTAGAGTTTAATTAGGAAATATAAGTTTAAAGATAATAAAATATTTCGTTTAACTACTATACCCAATCCCGTACCAACTTTGACATGATTAAAGTTACCCTCGTCAAAACTTCGTTTTGCCACTCCCTAGATAGGGAGAATTTTTATTTTAATGTAAAAGTTGGTGTTGGTTTGAGTATAATATTGAGTTTTTACATTTGAATTTACTCACTTAAAAAAAATCCCTTAGCGGGAAAATTGATTAATCTGTGTTTGGATTAAGATGAATCAATCAAGATTATTACTCTTGGATCATTTTTTCGTTAGTCATAATTCCTGCTGGAACTAGCTCTGGAGTTAATTTTAGTAAGGTTTTGGAGATCTCTGCATCTATTTCTTCTAATAGTCCAACAAAACCATTCATGCCATCATGCTTGAACTCTGTGAGCGGATCTTTTTGGGAATAACCTCGAAGCCTAACTGAATCTTGAAGGTGGTCAATAGTCACAAGGTGTTCAGTCCACATCACATCAATTGCTCTAAGAAACGCGAATCTAGTCATGCCCATTCTTGCATCAGGATTGTAGATATCCCATTTTTGCTTTATTTGATAATTAATTTTTTCGGAAATAATATCAGCGATTTTGATATAATTAAATTTGTTATCCCAAATTAGAATGGAAAGTACATCAGTGTCAAAATCAGGTAAGTTAACAACTGATTTTAATTCATTTGAAACAAATTGAATTTCAGCTTGACTGATCTTATCCTTCTTTGAAACTTTAGAAACGGTTGAAACTGTCTTAAAAGCAAACCTTGTAACCGATTTTTCATATTCTTTTTCCCATTCAAACCCTTCATTCAAAAGTACTTTTTGTCGTCTTGAATATACTACAGTTCGCTGTCTGTTAATAACATCATCATAGTCCGTAACATGCTTTCGGATATCAAAATTCTGACCTTCAATTTTCTTTTGGGATTGTTCGATCAGCCATGAAATTTGTTTGTTCTGAATCGCTTCGTCATCTGCAATGGGTAAAACGTTTCTATAATATTGAACTCTATCACCTCCAAATACTCTGATAATATAATCTTCTAATGAGATATAAAATTGAGATTGACCTTCATCACCTTGTCTTCCTGAACGACCTCGAAGCTGGTTATCAATTCTTCTTGATTCGTGTCTTTCTGTTCCGATTACCAAAAGACCACCCAAGGCTTTGATCTCAGCATTTTCTTGTTTCCATAGTTCATAAGACTTTTCGTCGTCTGGAACTTCTCCGCCGAGTTTGATATCAACTCCTCGCCCTGCAATGTTAGTCGCAATTGTAACGGCACCTTTTCGACCAGCATTAGAAATAATTCTAGCTTCTTGTTCGTGATTTTTGGCGTTCAGAAGTTGAAAATCAACACCAGCCTCTTTGAGCAGCGAGCCCAAAAGCATATTTTTTTCGATCGATGTTGTTCCTACCAAAATCGGCTGTCCTTTTGCATTGATTTCTTTGATATCTCGAACAATCGCATGAAACTTACCTTCTTCACCTTTGAAAATCTTGTCAACAAAATCAGTCCTTCGTACTTTTCGATTGGTGGGAATTGTGACCACAAGCAACTTGTAGATCTTGAACAACTCTTCAGCTTCTGTCGCAGCTGTTCCTGTCAT
>JAYTWQ010000185.1:0-2082 GCA_043743355.1 bacterium
CCATGTAAGCTAATGGTACCGACATTAATGCCCCTGAGGCAATCATAAAACAATGCCTTTCTTCTGTAGGAGTAAGTGGGTCTTCCTTTGTTAATTTTTCAGAAGCGTCTTTGCTGATAAATCCTGCACCTGGAACCCATACCGATTTATTTGATTTTACCTCTAATTGGTTGCAAACTGATTCTGTAAGATTATTTTGTAACTCTATATCTGGTACGTTATTAAATGATTCTGACATATTGATTAATATTATATACTTTGTTCCTGGTTGAAACAACTGTAATTAATAGAATATAATTTAGTTTTTGTCTAGTGATTTTACCAACTTATAGTTCTATACAACAACAAATTACTAAGCATAAAAGTTTCCATCACTAATTATCTGACACTTTTGATAAGAGTTGATTTGGGAAAAATGACATCTTTTACTTAGGTTGGTTATATTATTGAATAGTAAACTATAATAAGTATTTGTACACCATAAAATCCTTAGTTGAGTTGGGAATAGTATTCAAATTGCAATTTAAAACTAAGTTTAGTTCAAGGTTTTTTGCCCCTTAGTCCAGCCTACTGGGCATAACTTGCCGGATTGTAGAGCTTCGACGACTCTCATAACTTCTTCGACCGACCGACCGATTGAATTGTCCGAAATCTGGTACCATTTTAGTATTCCATCAGGATTAATTACGAATGTTCCTCGGAGTGATTGGGCATCTTCGTCCACGAATACATTATAATCTATACTGGTCGAATGGTGTACATCTGAAAGTAATGGATAATCTATTCCGCCTAATGATTCCGCCCAAGCCATATGAACATGTGGTGAATCAACAGAACAACCAACTATTTCCACGTTTAAATCTTGAAAAGATGAAAGTGCTTTTTGGAAACCTACTACTTCTGTTGGACAAACAAAGGTAAAGTCAGCAGGATAAAAGAAGAATACAAGCCATTTGCCTGCAAAGTCTTCAATTTTCCATTCTTTAATTACATCTTTTTGGGCGCCTTTGAGCTGAAAAGCTGGAGCTTTTGAATTGATTTTAAGTGAGTTGAACATATAGTTATAATTTGTGATAGACTTATTTCTATCTTATTAATTACAATCTGGTTTTGGATTGCAGTCAAGTTAAGTTGACACATGCTATTTTGTTTTATAATCTTTTGAGTATGTTAGGAAATATTATAATTGGGTTAATATTTGGTGGAGTTGGCTTTTGGCTCGTCAAAGACGCTTACTATATCAATCACCAAATTCTATTTGTTGGCTGGGCGGAACGCAAATTTGGACCAGGGAGCGGAACAACATTTTATACTCTTTTTGGTGTCGCTTTGATTATCTTCGGCTTCTTAACTGCTATTGGTAAGATTGATGTTTTTAACGCTGCATTTGGGGGTGGACAAAAGTCTCAGAGCTCATTTGCAGCTAGCGATTCTAACAATAATTTTGTGGCTCAACCAATTAGACCACCAGTTCAAAATGGTAGAGTAGCTCCGTAGGGTTTTCATTTTTAAAAAGCCACTCTTTCAGATCTGTTAATCTTTTAGAATAAAATAGTCAAACCGTGTATTCTAATTTATACTTTTCACACTTAGAATATAAGATTTGTATTTTTGTTTTGATTGCTAGTTCTTCAGATTCTGAAACAAGTTCAGGAAGACAAACTCTAATTTCTTTTTCGAAATTTAAAATAGTTGAGTATAAAATTAAAGTAACTATGTCAAAACCTACCAAACCCAAAAAACCAAATCAACTGATTCTTTTACTAAAGCCATATTGGAAGTTAACTCTAATTACAATTCTTCTTACTATCGGATCGTCGGGTATTTCTTTATTTCTTCCAGCACGAATCGGACAAGTTATTGACAACTATGCTAAGAATTCTAATCTTAATCTTCAGCCAGAGTTTATATTCCTTGGTGTAATTACGGTTCTTATTACAATTCTGGCTCTTTTGCAAACTTACTTTTCGAACTTCTTTGCCGAAAAAGTAGCTTACGATCTACGCAAAAAAATCCTAGACAAAATCTCCGAGCAATCATATCAATTCGTCAACGAAATTGGTGCAAGTACTGTCATAACAG
>JAYTWQ010000186.1:0-1524 GCA_043743355.1 bacterium
AACTTTATTAGGCGGACTACCCAGCTGGTACGACAATTGAAAAATCATTCTCACGAAACAAATAATCGTGGTATAATAATTCAAAGTTAAATGTTTATATCGATTGACGGAGTTGAAAAATCGAGTTTTGGTTCAAAAATAAAACCTACTTCACAACTTCAACACTCAAATCCTCTCGAATTTTGATTTCATCTTGTTCATAATCCTGTGCAATCTCAAAGACTTCGATGAACGTATTACCGATAATCTTTCTTTTGGTTTCGGGATCTGTAATGCCTTTGAGCCTCCCGAGGAATATTTCTGAAGCATCAACAACAGTTAGGCTAATATCAAAAGTGTTTCGAAATACCTTTTCCACTTCTCCTTTTTCATTCAGTCTCAAAAGTCCGTTATCTACGAATACACAATGTAGTTGTTTGCCGATGGCTTTGTTCAATATTGCTGCAACTACACTCGAATCAACTCCACCAGACAATCCACAAAGAACTTTGTCGCCGCCAACTTGTTTTTGAATTCTCAAGATTTCTTCGTCAATGAACGAGGCTGGATTCCAATCTGGAATAATTTTGGCAATTTTGAACAAAAAGTTAGCTATCATTTGCGTTCCGAATTCTGAATGGTGAACTTCGGGGTGGAATTGAATTCCGTAGATTTGTTTTTGGATATTACCTATCGACGCAAAGTGGCAATTCTCGGTTGTTGCAAGTAATTCAAAACCATTAGGAATAGTCGTCAAATGGTCGCCGTGTGACATCCAGACTTGACTTTCTGTTGGGACATTGTCAAAAAGCAAGTTTTCAGTTTTTGTTTCTAGCACTTTCAAGATAGCTCTTCCATATTCTCGTTTGTCTGACTTTTCTACTGAGCCACCAAATTTTTGTCCGATTAATTGCTGACCGTAACACAATCCAAGAATCGGCAAATCAAGATCAAATATTTCTTTGTCGACATCTGGAGAATTATTGTCATAAACCGAGTTTGGTCCGCCAGAAAATATAATTGCTGAATAGTTTTCTTTAATTTTGTCTATTGGATAATTGAACGGATGAATTTCTGAATAAACACCACTTTCTCTGATTCGTCTTGCGATTAATTGTGTGAATTGTGAACCAAAATCTAGAATGAGAACCTTGTTGTGCATTTTAGAATAATGCCTTATTTTACTTTGATTGTCAATATCCTATTCTGTGTCTAGTAAACTCCACGTCTGCTTTGATTAAACTAATAAATGAAGATGCTGACTTTTACTGTCATCATAAATCTTTTGTTGGCTCGCAAGTAGTGCTCCTACTCTTTGATTGTAATATATAGCAATTGTGGTGGATTCTGAAACAAGTTCAGAATGACAGTATATAGAGGAGCTAAGATTTGACTTTTCAAGTTAGAAAATTTGATTACTGTTGACAAAGTTCGAGAATTATGGCAATAATTTAAAGTTAAATTTCAAAACCCAATTGCCTTACAATGACAGAAAAAACCTATACAGCAAGTCTATTAATTAGCCACAGTCCACGAAAAACTAGA
>JAYTWQ010000187.1:0-3237 GCA_043743355.1 bacterium
ATTTGCATTTTTGTCTTGATTACTCGTTCTCTAGATCCTGAAACAAGTTCAGGATGACAATCGGTGATTTCTAATCCGAAATTTAAAATAGATTGAGTACACGTATGACGCAGCTAGCAGATCTTTCGCATTACTCAAGATGACGATGCGTATTCCAATTCCAAATTCAAACAAATTCGTCGATATACCCAATCCCAGATCGACACTTACACCAAAATAAAAATTCTCAATCTGAAGACCTGGTACAGTTAGACTTGTTCCAACGACGCAAGTGTCCGAAAGGAGTGGCAAAACGAAGTTTTGACGAGGGTAACCTTTATTGTGTCAAAACTGTAATGTTACGCTTACAATGTAATTAAAAATAGCTCGCAAGCTTCACCTCTTCATTTCTAAAACTTTGGTTTCAACTTGTTTGACTAGTAAATAATATTTAGCCATTATCAAATTATGCCTGTAATCCAGCTTGATCCAGATTCCCGAGTCGCAACCCAAAAACCAACCTGGAATGACAAATTCAAAAATAAAAGTTCAGAAAAGTTAGAGAGAAAAACCGCAGTTCCAAAGTTCGCAATTCTAGACAAAGGTTGGATTCCGTCGGAAACTCTCTTTGACAAAGCCACCGAACCAGCCAAGTTTGCTTTGTATAATACTTTCCAAAATTACTTTATTACTGGAAAGGCGGGGACTGGCAAAAGCACGCTTCTCAAGGAATTCGTAGAATATTGCAAAGAAAACGACATCAATTGTGCGGTGGTTGCCCCAACTGGAATTGCCTCGATTAATGTGGGCGGTACAACGATTCACTCAATGTTCCAGATAGACATTCACAATCCAACTCAACTCAAAAAATTGAATCCGATCAAAAAAAGCTTGCTTCGGGCGGTAGATGTATTGATAATTGACGAGATATCGATGGTGTCAGACGAAATAATGGAAGTAATAAACAAAAGGATGAATCAAGCCAAATTCGGAGATAACCCACACTCCAAAAGGTTTGGGGGAGCAAGATTATTACTTTTTGGTGATATATTTCAGCTCGGACCAGTAACCAAAAATGGCGAGAATCCACAGAATTATTTTTTTGAATCGGAAGTATTCCAGAATATGTACCATAGCGGAAATATCGAAATCCTGGAACTCCAAAAAATCTGGCGACAAGATGATCCAGTATTCATATCACTACTGAACAAAATTCGTGACGACACAGCAACCAACAAAGATCTCGTAATTCTGAATAACAAGATCCTAACAGATAGTCCAGATGTATTTGCCAAACAAAATAATTTTTCGATTCTTTGTACCACCAATTCTCAAGTAAATTACTATAATTCCAAAATCCTGGCAACAATAGATACAAAGTCTCACAAGTTCGATGGGCAATTACTAGGAGAGTTCACATATTACGATGGATTACCTGCCACAGAGCTTCATCTCAAAAAAGACTGTCTTGTAGTTTTGGTCAAAAATGATGTCAATAAGCGATATGTTAATGGTGATTTTGGTATTATCCAAAACTTTATGTACAGGTTAATTGCAACTATTGGCAAAGTAGAAAAAATCAAAACTTACATAGGTTCAGAAATTGCCACCGAAAATATCAAAAAAGATATAGAAAAATTCAAACTAGACGGTTACAACATCGCAAGTTCTGGTTATATTCTCGAGATCCTACTAACAAGAACCAATCAAATTGTTCAGGTAGCAAAAGAAAGTTGGGAAAAGAAAGTATATGAAATGGTCGAGGAAATGGTCGAGCAAGACGGAGAAAGAATGATTAAACAAACCCTCAAAGACAAAACTGTTGGAGCCTACACTCAGTTTCCAGTCAAGGTAGGTTATGCGCTCACAATTCACAAATCACAAGGCATGACACTAGATGGTGCAATTCTTGATTTTGGTTCAGGAACATTCGGTTCTGGTCTTGCATATGTTGCCTTCTCACGAGTCAAATCATTTCAAAACCTTTATTTAACCAAAGCAATCGATTCAACTATTATAAAATTAGATCCTAAGATTATAGCTTTTTTTGGTCGTAAAGAACAGAGTAATATTTTGTAAATTGACAAATCTAGCAATCTTTATTAATCTTTGACAGAAATTAAATCAATATATTATGGCATTAATCCCAATGGTAATCAAAAGATCGTTCGAAGGAGAACGAAGCATGGATCTGTACTCCAGACTATTAGACGAGCGAATTATAATGTTGGCAGAAGGTTTTGACGATGATATGTCCAGCTCAATAGTAGCACAATTATTATACCTCGCCTCTGAGGACTCAACCAAAGATATCACAATGTATATCAATTCTGGCGGAGGTTCGATTACTTCTATGTGGTCAATTATAGACACAATGAATCTAATCAAATGCGATGTAAGTACGATTTGTATCGGAATGGCAGCATCAGCTGCGTCATTAACATTAGCCAATGGTGCCAAAGGAAAGAGGTTCATTCTACCACATGCCGAAGTCATGATCCATCAACCACTAGGCGGAACACGAGGACAGGCAACTGAAATTGAAATTGCAGCAAAACACATTATTCGTACCAAAGATATCCTACACAAATTCATGGCAGACAAAACTGGACAAACTGTCAAAAAACTTGAAAAAGACATGGATCGAGACTATTGGTTATCAGCTCAAGAAGCTGTTGATTATGGAATTGTAGATAAGATTCTAAAGATATAAAAAACACCCCTGGATTATCAGGGGTTAAAGTTTTGGCAAATCTAGATTTACGATCCACTTATCATGCTAGAACCAGTGATTAAACTAGAATTGGAAGACTCAATCTCAGTAGTATTTGGAATCATTGAAGATTGTGTGGAAGAGTTAGTTGCCGTTGATGAAAAGCTTGAACTTGAGCTAGAAATGGACGAAGAACTAGATAGGCTGGCAGAACTAGAACTAGCTGTACCAGATTGCAATTCCTCACCTCGTATATTAGTTGCAACCCAGTTGAACTTTAGATCGTTAGTGGCAAGAGTTTCAATTTCAATAACAAAACCATTTGGACTTGTTGATTTTAGATTGCTTTGTATTCTATGACCCAAATTCGTAATGTTGACGATTGGAGTAAAATTATATGGCGTAACATAATTAACAGCAATTTCAACAGTATCCTTCTTTATCACAGCTACCCCTGCCATATCTCGATCTTGGAACTCAACACGGCCCTGGAATATAGTTGATCCTTGAACGACTAGATCTTGAATTGTTGCTATACCCTTGAC
>JAYTWQ010000188.1:0-4444 GCA_043743355.1 bacterium
CACTCTCATTCAGATTATCATTTTTAGTTGCTAATTCATCAATTGGTACTTCATGGATATTAGGAGCTGGAATTAATTTTTCAGTTTTTTTTTCGGTTAATATTTGGTTTGGCAAAAACTTTGGAATATTAGTCTTGGTAATCTCGGCTTGAATCAAAGCAAATGAAGAGTGAATTGTATTAATTGGTAACTTCATATCTAGTATTGATGCCACAGGTAGAATCAAAGCCTGAGACGCTGAAGGACTTTCAAAAACACTTTCTAACAAGTAATCCAAAAATTGTGCCAAAAAACCTTCTCCATCAAGTCCAATATTCTCAATTTCTTGAATAATAGATTTGATTAATGCAAAATCTTGGGTCAAAAGAGTATTAGAAACTCGATCAAAAATTTCGGAACTAACAAGCCCTAGCAGATTTGAAGTTTCTTTGATTGAATAACTTTCAAGTCCGTAGCTAGCCAAAGTTTCGAGAAGATTGATCGCATCCCGTTGTCCACCACTGGATCTTTTGGCAATCAAAACAAGTGATTCTTTGTCGATAATTAATTTTTCTTTGGTAGAAATCATCTCCAATTGAGTTACAATGTCTTCGATTGTGTGAGAAGTCAAAGCCAACTTTGTTAACCGCGAAAGAACAGTCGGCAAAAGTTTTTCGGGGTTCGTTGTCGCAAGCAAGAATATCAAGAAAGATGGTGGCTCTTCTAGAATTTTGAGCAAGGCATTCATTGCAGATTTGGACAACATATGAACCTCGTCGATTATGAATATTTTGTATTTTCCAGCGAACGGCGGAGTCTGGGCCGAGTCTATAAGTTGGCGAATATTATCAACACCAGAATTGGACGCCGCGTCGAGTTCAATAATGTCCATAGATGCCTGTGGATTAGCTATCAAGTCGTTAAGGTCATTAGCAAAAATTCTAGCAATTGTAGTTTTGCCAACACCTTTTGGACCAGATAACAGATAGCCATGTTTGACTTTGCTTTGTCTTAAAGCATTTTGGAGAACAGTTTTGACTAGATTTTGTCCAATCACCTCTGCAAAGTTAGTCGGTCTGTAGTCGTTATACCATGCCATAATGAAGATAGTAAAAACGAATTAGTAATTACTGGCAAGGTTATTGTTTTGTAAGGATCACTAAAATACTTATACCCGTTCCGTTTACAATCACTTGTAATAGTTGCAAAGGTTACCACCGTCAAAACTTCATTTTGCCACCTCCTAGATAGGAGGAATTTTTATGTTCAAAATAGGTATTGTTAGCGGGATGAATATATGACCTAAAACTACACCTGTCATCCTCAGCTTGACTGGGGATCTAAAATTGCTAAAATAACTGATATTGATGGAATCTCTTTAATTCTTATTTCCAGAATATAAAAAATTTGCCATTGTCAACATCTATACAAAAGTTTATTATACTAAAATGCACAGTATGAACAACAATTCCAAATTCAAATATGGATTAATCCTTAACAGTAGTTTTGCATTAGCTGAGTTAATTATTGGTTTTTTGAGTGGGTCGCTAGCTTTAATTTCAGACGCAATTCATAATTTTTCAGATTCTTTATCGTTGATAATTGCTTGGATTGCCGATGTATTATCAAACAGAAAAGCTGACCAAAGTAATACTTACGGTCTCAAACGAGCCAAAATTATTGGGGCTCTGATTAATTCATTGATCCTACTAATAATTGCCTTCTATATATATTTTGAAGCCTTCCAAAAATTCCAAAACCCTCAACCGATTCAAGGTGGAATTATTACCATAGTTTCTTTTGTAGGTATTCTTATCAATACTTCAGTAGCTTTCCTATTCAAGGATTCCAACAATGACCTCAACAAAAAAGCAGCTTTTGTAAATATGGCACTCGATGCAATTGCTTCACTTTTGGCAATGATTGGAGGCGTGATAATAATGTTGACTGGAAGTACAATTATCGATCCCATTATTAGTTTGGTTATCGGTTCATTATTGATTTATAATTCCTTCGAAATTATTCGAGAGGTTATCAAAATCTTATTAGAAGCGACTCCTAGTGGAATTGATAAAATTGAGGTCCAAAACCAAATTTTGACTCATGAATGTATCAATCAAGTAGTGGATCTACATATCTGGTCGCTAACAAATGAATATATCGTATTAACTGCAGTATTGAATATTAAGCCAAATTGCATCGAGCACCTAGACAAATTCGTAGAGGAAATAAAGACAGATCTTAACAAAAGCTTTGGAATACAACACCAAACAATTGAAACTAGAATTAATGCCGTTGGTCATGTAGATTAAAATTTGCACAAACCAAAACCTTGATGTATAATAATAATTAGTATGTTTGAAATTTTTATTTATAGTGTTATACTGATCATTCTAGTTGTTTGGTCATTAACACTTTTTGTTGTGATGTTATCAATAATCGAGCAGATATTCTACACTTGGAATAATGGACGAGTTGTATTCTTACCAACCGAATTGAATCTTATCAAAAATAAGGTTATAGGGTGGATCGAAAAGTATGAACTCAAAACTAATGATATGTCACTAATTGAGCTTGGTTGTGGTAGAGCTGGCTTTCTGAGATCAATGTCAAAATTCAGTTGGATGCAAAAGGTAGGTGTTGAAGGCCAACTAATATTATCATTAAAAAGCAAATTGCTTAATTTTGGTAAAAATATTGAAATAATTCACGGAGATATCTTTGATTACAAAATTCCAAAAAATTCATTTGTGTATTGTTATTTGGGTATCAAAAATATGAATGAACTTTATATGACGAACAAATTAAATGGATCGATGGTGATTAGCTTAGATTACGCTATAGATGGAATAGAACCAGTTGAAAGTTATCGAATCTCTGATAACAAAGTACAAAATACACTATTTCTATACGATTTTAGATAGTGAACTCCAAGCAAGATAAATAATAAAAAACATAATAAATAGTGATAAATTAATACTTTTTTCATTTCCACCAGTTCTAGGCAAATTAACTTCTTCGCTCAAACTAGCACTCTGATCAACCTTGCACTTATTGGTAATATTTGCGTCGTAATTACCAGAACCAAGAATTTTGTTTGATAACTTTAATTTAGCTGAGTATGTGATTGTGTAATTAGATTCTGGAATTGTAGCATAATCAATCTTAGCTCTGTAGATTCCAGTTGAGATATCGAATTCTGTAGATAGATTATATTTTTGATCGTTTAGTTTATTTTTGATTTTAACCATTACTTCTAGATTCTCGTTGTTTCCAGAATATTCTAGGAATCCGTAGATATCTCCTCCGCATGAATATGGATCTTCGATTGAGAACTTGTCGTCTGACTCACTGAGAACTCCAGTTCGTGGTTTGGATTTGTTGTTCTTGAGTTTGTTAATGTCAAAAGCAGTTGTGGTTAAAGTTTCTGTTGGTTCAGAAGTCGTGGATTTTGTTGAAAAAGAAGTTTGGGTTGATGATTGAGTTATAGTTGATGAACTTGTAGTTTGAGACGAGCTGGATTGAATATTCGTAATTGTTATACTTCCGCCGCCTTGACTTGTTTGAATTGGTTGTAGTGAAATACTTTGAGCAGAGCTTGAAGAAATAGCTTGTGACGGTATAGAAATATTAAATTTTGATGTATTTGAAATACATTGGTTTGGATCAATTTTATTAAAACATACCTTCCAATCAAAAGAATCATTGCCTGTATAATTAAGATTTGGAGTGTAAATTAAAGAATCGAGTTCGATACCAATCAATGTTTGATCTATATTAATTGCAAATCCATTATTGAAAGTAACTATACCGTTTGATGGTAATTGACTGATTAATATACCATCAATTACCCTTGGAATAATAACCTCAGTAGGACAGAAACTCGTCTCAATTGAAGCATTTTGGAATTCTATTGAATTTGCGGCATATGGAGTATTTGATGGAATTGTCTTATTAATATCTGATGTAATGAAATATGTTCCACAGGCTCCAACACCAACTTTCATAACTACGCTAGGCATATAATCGGCATTAACAAATCCAGACCAACTGAATTGATCGTATTGATCTATTGAACTTTTGAAGATTATTTTGTTGATATAATCGAATGGGACTTCTTGTCCGACAATTATCTGTATGTTGTTATAAGTTAAAGAACTGTGAAGTGGTAGGGAATCAAAACGAACTTTAGTTATTAGAACTGGATTCATTAATGATTTTGTAAAATAATCAGATTTAAGTTTTGTTTCGCTTCCAAATTGACTATAAAAATCAAACGAGTTCTTGTTTGCACTAGATTGCTTGATCAAGTTGTTGTTAAAGTCTATATTTGTCAAAGCTATTCCTCCAACTACAAGAAAAAATTAAGAGTTAATGTCCATTTTTAAGAGGACAAAAACACTAAAGTATGTTACCATTACTGGGTTAAACATTACTTTAACTTAATTATCATGAGTTCAACTTA
>JAYTWQ010000189.1:0-1663 GCA_043743355.1 bacterium
TTTGACTCCGACCAAGTCAAGCAGATTTATCGCAAACTAGCTAAAGAAAAGCACCCAGATAAAGCGGGTGGAGATACTCGTTCCTTCAATGAACTCAAAGAAGCATACATACTTTTGTCAGTTATGGTTCAGGAGAATTCAGGAAGGCAATTGGTGGCTTTGGATAAAGATCAAATACTCAACAAATACCAGATTGACACTCGCAAATTACATAATTCTTTGACCTGTCAATATCGTTCGATTAACAAAATTAAAAATGAAGTTGGAGAGTTAATTGCAGAATTTGAAGAAAGAAAAAAAGCGTTGGAAGGTAATCTAAATCAATCTGTAGAAGTTTTGCAAAATCAATTCAAAAAAAATTTAGTTCAAAAAATTATTCCTTTTTGGCCTTCGATGTCTGAATCAGAGTTTTTAGAAAAATATAATAATTTGATATCGGATCAGTCCAAAGAATGCGAAATTTTAGACTCTGAATTGTTTCGAAGAATGGCAGAAATATATGGCGAAGGACTTAATGAAATATCAGAAATTATTGATGAAACTTTATAATAATGAACAAAATTAGATTAAAACAAACTGAAGATGACTATAATCTTTACGAAATCAACAAGATAAGATTGAGTGTTTTTCCAATAACTTTTTTGGTACTTTTAGGTTTGGTTATGTTAATTATTTACTCAGTATTTTTTGTACCTCATTTGTAGGAGTTGACAATAGTGTCAATCTTTGCAAAAATTTTTTAGTTATATTCACAACAATCAAAAGACCAATTTATGAGTTCTGACAAAAAATACTTTTATGGCGTAGGCCGACGAAAAACCTCTTCAGCAAGAGCAAAATACTATGTAGGCACCGAACCAGTTGTCATCACTGTCAACAAAAGACCGATCCAAGAATACTTCCAAGATTTTTATTTTCAAACAATTAATATTGCTGTTTCCAATTTGGGCATTACAACAGGAGAAATAGCCTTGTTCGTCCACGGCGGCGGCACTATGGGTCAAGCTGAAGCATGTAGACTAGCAATTACCAAATCTCTTGTCAAAATGGAAGAAGGGTTCAGACCAATCGCTCGATTACACGGTTATATGTCAACTGATATTAGACAAGTACTTCCAAAGAAAGCTGGACTTCGAAAAGCTAGAAAGAGAGAACAATGGTCAAAACGATAATTTTTTAGATACGACAATTTTCAAATATACAAATTAACTTAATATTACATTATGGCACATAAGAAAGCGGTAAGCTCAGTAGATAACGGCAGAGATTCAGTCTCAAAACGACTAGGCGTCAAAAGATTCGGCGGAGAGGTAGTATTCTCTGGTAACATTCTTGTAAGACAAAGAGGTACTAAGTTCCACGCTGGAACAAACGTAAAAAGAACAGCAGATGATACATTGATTGCAATGACTGACGGAGTTGTAAGGTTTATCAAAAAGAAAGTTAAGGCTTTCAATGGTAATCTAACCAAAAGAACGTTCTTGACGGTAGAATAAATCGCGAAACTCCAGTAATGGGGTTATTTTTTTCTATAATTCTTTATAAACACAATCTCTAATCAACTTTTACATCAAAATTAAAATTCTCCCTATCTAGGGAGTGGCAAAACAAAGTTTTGACGAAGGTAACCTTAATTATGTCAAAGTTGGTACTGTTTCGAGTA
>JAYTWQ010000190.1:0-3666 GCA_043743355.1 bacterium
AAGGTTTTTTTGATTGAATTTTTGATTTCGATTAGATTGATTTGGGCTATAATAAACTTAACGCTCTCCTCAAGTTGACTGGGGAACTTTTTATCAACTGAGACAATCTTATCTTTCAAACTTTTGGATTCATAATCGAGTTGGTATTTACGAGTTAGATTATAAGTAATTCCATTTCCAATTTTGTTGTATGATTCTTCAATCATTTCAATTGTAGTTTGAAGCTTTAGTTTATCGCTAATTTTGATTATTAAAGAAGTCAAGAGATAAGGATCGCTACCACAACAAATTCCTGCCAACTCAAAATTTTCCCAGACTTTGGTTTGATCGAGCGAGTTACTCAAATCGTTAAGTTGGTTATTTGAATGAAGATAAATTTTGGTAAGTTCAAAAATCTTTGGTTCCTTGATGCCGAGTTTGATGTTAGAATTGATTACATTTAACAATGAACTAAACAAAGAATCTCTCAAAAAAGGTTCATCTCTTCGTTGAGAACTCAATGCTACCAAAGCATTTATGTCAGTTTTCAAAAAGCTAGAAAGTAATTTATTGCTTGGCAAAAATGGTCGTGTCAAAACCTCCGAAAATCCAAAGGACGAAAATATATTCTTGAGTGAATTGATTTCGTGATAATAATTTTTGGTCTTTGAATCTACAGAGAAAGACAGGAATTCTGGTTCCAGATTATCGAATCCAACTAACTTTGCCAACTCAAAAAGTACATCTTCTTGGGTCTTGAGATTATTATAAAAAATACTTGGGGTTAGAGAATATTGAGTTCTTTCAAGTGTATTTAGTTCGCCAATTGACTTCAATTTTTTCTCAAGAATTGGTTTCCAGTAATATATTCCGCGGTTATCTAACCTATCTGAAATATAGTTCATGTCAAATTCGATTTTGGTTGGATTTTGAAGTTTTTTGATTTGCGTTTCAGTCGAAGTTTTTCCGTCAAGAGTTAGGGGATTCCCAATCAAGTTGGGAATGACGGTATTTTGAAGTATTTTGCTCGCCCAATTCAGAGTAGTTGAAAGTTTGGCATCGTTTGGCAGTGAATCAATTAGCTTTAGAATATAAACTAGAGTTAGGGCAGGGTTCACTCCACTTGCCCAATATTTGGATGCATCTGATCGGTAGTTGATTTCTGAGCTAGTAATTGCCACCATTTCGGCAGGGAAGTTAGCTATTTCGATTAGGACATTTTTGGTTTCATTTTCAGTCTTTGTTGCTTCAGAGCCACTGACTCCAGGAATCGTGAGGATTTTGTTCTCTCCATCAACCATCACAGATAGTTCTTTTGGCAAATCCACATTTTTGAGTTGTCCCAGACCTTTAAAATTTGTTTTACTGTCTAGCTTTTTGATTGTCCAGTCTAGATTTGTTGTCTTTTGTGTATCAAAATAATGACTAGGTTGACCAACATCAAACAGCAAATAATTGGAAAGATCCGCTAATCCGCCTATCATATTTTTGCCAGTTAGGAATAATCGAATTTGATAAACATGTGGTAAATTAAAACTATTTGTAAGTTCTAGATCTAATACAGTAAAGAAATTTGTTTGATTAGTGTCATCTTTGAAAGTTAGCTTTTTTGTAGATTTTGGCAAACTTTCAATTTTGTGTTTTACTAAATTCTTGAATTCATTTGGATCAAAAATACTTTTTGCAAAACCTTTTAATAACTCTGGATTTTGGATGACTTTTGATAATTCAACTGCTAATCCTAAGTGGTTTGCACAACTTGCTAACTTGTCTTGCAAATACTTGATCTCAAAAACAGTTTGGGTTGGAAAAAATTGAGGAATAACTTCACACACAGATTTACCGAGAGTCTCGTCAGTTATCAAATCATTGAGTTCCCAAAGTCCATCACTAAATTCAGTTTCGCAGGCGAGTTCACTCATTCCGCAGCACATTCCCTGCGATTCTACGCCGCGCATTTTGCGGGGAACTATAGTTATATACGGAAGTTTAGCTCCATCGAGCGCTACTGGACAGATCAGTCCATCTCTAGCATTCGGGGCTGCTGACACAATCTGAACTTTGTTCCCGTTCCCTATATTGATATCAAATATATTGAGCCGATCCGCCTCAGGATGTTTTTTGAGATTTTCGATTCGACCGACGACTACCTTGCCACCAAAATATTCTGAGATTGTTTCGACCGATTCACATTCCCCAGATCGAAGAGACAAAAAATCACTTATTTCGGTATCCGTATAATCTGTAAGATTGATGTATTCTTCTAGCCACGATTTCAAAAACAGCATATTTATTATATTTACTTTCTTAGATTCAAGCAAAATACAGTGGTTGTCAAACATTCAAAAAGCACAAAATTTTAAATTAAATATAAGTTGTCATCCTCAGCTTAACTGGGGATCCAAAAAATGATCTAAAAACACCATGTCATTCTGAACTTGTTTCAGAATCTAAAAGTTAAAAATTAGTACACAATTTCTTGTTTTTGCCAGACTGATTATTTTTTAAAACCTTCTTTTTTTATTTCTATTACTTAATCTATTTCTCTCAAGAATTGATTTTTGCTTGACAATTGATAGTTTGTATTTTATCAGTTAATTACATTCATCAAAAAATATGTTCTCGCGAATTCACTCTTTTTCTGACCTTTCTGAGCTTTTTGACAGCCCTATAATTTTTGTTTCCTTTTTTCAAGGGTTCTTTTTTTGGTCAAAATTAATTGTTTCAATATTAATTCATCCGCCACCCGATTGGGTATAGACATCAAAACGAACCGCTCATTACTCTCGACAAGCATATAAGAAACGGTTCATAAACATTAAAACCAAATTCAACTATTATGTCCAACAAAATATTAATTCCAGTTATTGTAGTATTATCACTAATCACAATCGGTGTAGCGTCACTTACGCAGCTCAACAAACCTGAGACAAAATTAGTTTTGAATACAAGTTCAGCTACGATTTCGGAAAATAAATCTAGCTCGGTTTTGAGTTCTCTTATACCAATTTCTTCAATCTCTAATTCTTCAGCACAAAAAGTTGAAGAGAGTAAAAACGTTGAACTCAATCCCCTTGTAGATCAAGTAAATATCTTGAAGCTTGAGGTGCTTGATTCCAAAAACCCTCCTACATATATCAATGACTACTTCGTTTGTCAAAAAACTTCTCCAACAAAAGAATTTGGCATATTAATCCAGAATATAGATGGTAAACCAGAATATAAATGTCCAAAAAGCCTTGAGTATTATGGGTGTAAATTTGGTCTTGATTGGGGGGATTGGACTAAAACTCAGGGATCAGCCCCAGGAACAAAATACATTGAAGGATGGACATGTGATGTCCCTGCATTTGGAAGATCTTCGAATTATTGTGGATATCAATTTGGATTCCCAATTGAAGAACTAAATCTAATGTATATTGAAGAAAACAATGTATATGCGAAAATTCCTTCCAATTACGAATGTATTGTAATTTTGAAAAAAGATTTAACAGAAAACGAATTAAACTTATTAAAATCATACAATTCACCACGAGCCGGCAGTTTCAAACTAATCACTATTAAAAACTAACTAAATAATTTATGCCCAATTTATAGTCCCCCCTTTAGGTGAAAACCCCCGTCTTCAGACGGGAAAACTCTTTGACATTTAGAATAAGGTAAAGCAACCTTAGAATATGCCTAAAG
>JAYTWQ010000191.1:0-1513 GCA_043743355.1 bacterium
TGGAATTTGGACTCAACAAAAATAGAAGTTACTAAATCAGCGTCAGGGTACATTTCTAAGAATTTCTCAACAACTTTCTCGGCTCCACCGAATTGAAAACAAAAATCATGAACTACTGCGACTCTTTTGGACATACTTTAAAATTGATTGAGTTGTGAAATCTTGGCAATAAATATACCCCTTGTGAAGGGGTGAAACCGAAGGTTTCGGGGTTGTATGCTCGAAACACTACAACTTTGACATAGTTGAGGTTACCCTCGTCAAAACTTTATTTTGCCACTCCCTAGATAGGGAGAATTTTAATTTTGATGTAAAAGTTGATAAGTGATTGGGTATATTAAGTTAAAGTTTTGTAATTTTTTATTTGAAAATCATGTTTGGCACGGGATGAAGGAATCGGACCTTCGCCGTAGGTTTTGGAGACCCAAGTTCTACCATTAAACTAATCCCGTATCTCGATTATATTGTTGTGATATAGGTTTTTTGTCAAGTCATGAGAAACACCCTCTTTCGAGGGTTCGGTTGATTAGATGTGTTTAGTTTTTAGACTGGAACAAAATCCCATTTGAAATTGTCATTGAACGATGCACAGGTGTACATTTTGATCAGTAAACCGTTAGAAGGTGATCCTTTGGCAACGCATTGATTGTTGTTACTCGCTCCGACACGATAGAATTTCTTTGTTCCTGAATCGTACTGGAATTTTTGCTCTTCAGATCCATCGCATGTCCAAGTATATACTGGACCGTCAGTTTGAGGATTGTAAGCTTCCATACAGTAGTTAGTATTTTTTCGTTTGAGACTAAAGCCACCATTGACTGGCACTTGTTCCCAAGTCTCTTCTGGATCTGTAGGATCGCAAGTCCAAGTATCTAATTTTTTGCCATTTATGGGTTGATAACTATTGATACATTGTGAGGTTCCTGTTCTTCTGATATTGAATTTAGGATTAGTTGGAGTTGGTGGTGGGGTTAAGGTTGGGGGGGGGTTTGGGAGGTGAATGAGTTGTAGTTGGTTCCGTAAGTGATTGTCTGACCGTCAACTACCATGTTGTTAGCAAGGAATTTAAGGTGAAGATGGTCACCCGTTCCAGCGCCGCAATTATAATCATAACTTCCAAGACCTAGTTTTACAGTTCCAATCTGTTGACCTTTTGAATACTGAATATTCTGCAAACTTGGATCGAAAGATGCATTTGGAGTTAGATGAGCCATTCTCATTCCTTGACCTCCGTAAGTATTATTAGCTGTAAATGCTGGTCTAATAACAAATGTTGAGTTGTTTTGATCAGTACATCTTCTATATGCAAGTCCAGTAATCGGAGCTAGAATTGCAGTATTACCAGGGATTGCAACATCCACAGCATAGTTTTTGTTATCTAAACCTTCAGTGGCATCGTATGCATCATATCCATTTTGTCAAGATTCCATTATTCTAGACAGGTAATTCTCTTCTAAATCTTTGTATTCCAAAAATATAGTGGCGGATTTGAATTATGATTTGTAGGGTTTGA
>JAYTWQ010000192.1:0-3860 GCA_043743355.1 bacterium
ACAAGCAAGAGCTACAAGAGATCAAACAAATAACCAAACGACCAATTAATTACCACAAAGTCTGCAGTGAAAAATTCAATCAAGAAGATCTGACGCAAAATGTAACTGATGCACTCAAAGACGAACGAAAACCAGTCTTGATGTACAAAATGCAGCGAGATTCCAAGATTATTTGCAAGGATGAATTATTAGGTAAAACTGAATTCGACCTTAATTTGGAAGAAGACTTTGGCATTCTCAAAAACGACGGTTATCCAACCTATCATCTTGCACATCTAATTGACGATCGCTTGATGGAGACCACAATGGTAATTAGATCACAGGAATGGTTCCCATCCTTCCCAAAGCACCAGACAATGTTCCTCGATTATTGGAAAACAGTACCACAATATTGCCACCTACCATTCATATTAGGAGAGACTGGAAACAAAAAAATGTCCAAGCGAGATGGTAATGTTAACATGCAGGATTATCTCGACAAAGGCTATCTGCCAGAAGCGATAATCAACTACCTAGCTTTCCTAGGCTGGAATCCTGGAACCAAGAAAGAAATGTATAACTAATTTTGTGTAATTTCAATTATTGACTGTGCCAAATTATTATACAAACTATCAGCAATTTTGATATTATTTTCTGCTTGGGTCCATGCCGAACCAGTCCAATTCGTGTGCTCTTGTTTTATTTCAAAAATCGGAATTGATCTCTTTTGAGAAATTGGCATCAAGCTATTAAAATCTTGAATATTCGCCAGATCATACGGCTCTTTACTTTTGACTGACAATCTAAACTTATTAATATCTATTACCATTTTATTCTTTTCAAGCTTTGGAATTAGAACATTGTTTGTTGCCAATTTTATTTTATCAGACCAATCTTTGAATGATTTTGCCATTTGTTTTTCATTTGATTCACCTTTATCAGTTGTATATACTCTATAATTTTGGGATATAACACCAATTAATTGAGGATTAGCTTTGGGAAGTAAAATACCATCTTTGAACGAATCCATTTTTTCGGACCATCCTGGCAAAACCTCACCGAGCGAATCAATAGCTTGATAACAAAAAAAGTCTGGCGAAGTAGGTAATATAAAGTAATTAGAACTCATCAAAAGTGTCATGTTAAGAGCCGAAACACTAGGACTCATATCAACCAAAACTATATCTATATCATTTTTTACAGCTGTTTTTTGGAACAAATTATAAAAAATACCAATAAAATTCCTCAACGCTGGGATGTTAACACTAGTTGTCACCGCTGTGGCTATCTGAATGTCAGCTTCGGCAAGCTTAATATGACCCGCCAAAATAAAAAGATTTGGGTTTTTGGTCTCAGTGATATTAGCTGGCTTTGTACTGGTTTCGTCACCTTCAAAAACTGGCCTTACACTTTCATAAATATTACCATTTTGCCGACTATCATAAAACTTGAACAAACTATCATAATCATCTATTCCAAGCGTCAAACCTGTCAGATTGCATTGAGGATCCGCGTCAACGATCAACACTCTTTTGCCCATTTGAGCTAATTTCCAGCCCAAATGAAAAGTAGTCGTAGTCTTACTCACCCCGCCTTTGTGATTGAATAATGAGATTATTGTAGGATTTGAGGACATATAAGTAATAATTGAATATTTTTGGACATTGGTCAATTTCAGAAATGGATTACAAACCCTCCAAAACAACCTCAATCTCCCCCATAATTCTACTGGTCTCAAGCAAGGCAACAATAATTTTTTGGTAATGGAGAATGTCATCGAATTCTAATACCCGACCCTTTCTGTCTTTGAGCCATTTTTGGGCTGGTTGATAGCCTCCGATATAAAAACTCCAAGCAATCTCAGGAACATTATCAAAATACTGCGTGTCATTGATATAGACTTTGCCATCCTCAAATCTTACTTTCCCAACTACATTATCCCCATCGACGGGGTATTGAGTAATGTAATTATTCACAATTGGACTTTCAAGTAGGTGTAATTGACGAAGCTTACCACCCAATTTGACCAGATTCCAAAACTGAACTTGATCAGAGCAAAATGGAACACGAGGAAAATCAATCTTGAGAAATTCCTTGTACTTTAGACGATAAGAAAGCGAATGAAGAACCGCATAGATATAATCCAGTAGATCAGTAGGTGTAAAATATCTCATACCTGTCGTAACGGTGACCACCCCGCCAACCTGCGGTTGCCACCCCTCAAAAGGGGAATTTTCTCCTACTCCTGCCGCCCAATCCATCGTCATCCCTAGGCTCTGTTCGATCTGCGTCACAATCTCAGGATTCAAGTTCGGACGACAATTAGATTCGGTGTCGAGTGAGTTTTGTGCTGATGGTTCAGAATAGATATAAAGCGGGAATAAGAAGGTTTGAAAACCATAAAAGTTTAAATCTAATAAATGATTCGTAAGCATTACTGTTGAGAAATTTTCTGTGTTGACAAGCGTTCTCATTAAACACAAACCAATATTTGGTTTTATCATATGTTTCATCGTACTTGCCCTTGGGTAAGCAACAAAACCTTTCGATTGTCCTGTATAAAATGAGTACCTAGTATCAAAAGGCTTGTATTCAACCTTAGTGATATTCGGCAGATTTTCAATTAAATCTTTTTTTGCAAATTCTACTGTCCAATCTCTTCCATCTTCTGGGAGGTCTAGTTTTTTTCTAATATCCTCAACTTCATTGCTTTCAAAAATTGATTTAACCTGTAATAGCTCGCTTATTGAAATTTTAGTCGTAATTTTATCACGCTTTGTTTGAATACCTGAATTTGCGTTATAAAATAGTGTATTAACCTTGAATCCTTTTTCATATTCTACACTTTCACCAAAGTCTTTTGGCACAAAAAAATAGTTGGGCTGTGAATAATCTAGTTCTTTCCATTCAATCGTTTTGAGCCTACTGTCCGTTAGGAATTGATATTTATAATCTCTTTTGCCTTGTAGGCTGTGATGATAGACTTTGGCTAATGGCAACACCCCGTCAACCTGCGGTTGCCACCCCTCACGAGGGGAATTTTTAAGATCCTTCTTACCAGTTTTGACAAAGATATTGATTGACACGCCTTGCATAATATCAAATACATTCTGATCTGGTGATCCATCTGGACACACTTCTTTCTTTTTGGCATTGCCGTGAAGATCCAAGATATATATTTCATCAAATGACTCTAGCAAGTTTTTTCGCATTTGTCGATGTGTGATTCCATCAATGAAACTGTTGTTAGAGATATAAGCCAGAATTCCACTGCCGTTTTTGTCGACATAATGTTGACCTAGCTTTATGAACTTAATATAATCGTCATCCAAATTGATTTTCCGTTCGTTGAGATTTTTTTTGTAGTCGCCAATTAGTTTTTCGATCCACGGGGATTTGTTGTTACTACTCACACTATACGGCGGATTGCCCATGATGCACATTACTGGAGTATCCCGCTTGATATAATTCGCCTCGTTCGCCTCCGCACTGAGCCAGCTGGCGAATAATGTCCCTGTGTCAGGGTGAGATTCCTCCAGTGAATTGGTCAGATAGATCTTGAGCCTTTGATTAGTTGTTGGCTTGTAGCCTGTTTCGGTGAGTAATAGATCGAGTTTGAGGTGGGCCATCGCATAACTCGCAATCAATAGCTCGAATCCGTTGAGTCTCGGAATTAGATGATTGTTGACATAATTACTCCAAATACCTTGTTGACCCTCGAACTTCTTGTGAATCAATTTGACAGTCTCGGCTAGGAATGTTCCTGTACCAGTGGCTGGATCTAGGATTTGGACTTTGTGAATCTCGGTTTGGATTGTTTTGCCTGTGTGCTGTGCGATCTGGTTGATTGTTGTTGTACTTGTGTCAGCTAGTCCTTGCGG
>JAYTWQ010000193.1:0-3936 GCA_043743355.1 bacterium
CTCTATGTTCAAGGTAACTGTCATTGGTTGGGTCACATAAATCAGCAAAAACTTTGAATCCGCAACCTGCAAAAACAGGCATAGCATCTTGCCATTGAAGGTCATAACGAAGATCAGGTTTGTCAGAACCATATGCATTCATTGCATGATCATAACGAAGTCTTACAAAGCCATTTTTTTTATCCGATTCAGGAATACGAAGTTCTGTGAATTTTTCTACAGTTTCACAAGCGAATTTTTCGTTGAGTTTGAAAATATCTTCTTGGTCAGCCCACGCAATCTCAGCATCAATCTGATAAAAGTCCCCAGGATGTCTGTCAGCTCGAGGATCTTCATCACGAAAACACGGTGCAATCTGAAAATATTTGGCAAAACCACCAACCATCAGAAGCTGCTTGAACTGCTGTGGAGCCTGAGGTAGCGCATAGAATTTGCCAGGATGAAGGCGTGATGGAACGAGAAAGTCTCTAGCACCTTCTGGAGATGAATTAGCCAAAATTGGAGTTTGCACCTCTATAAAATCTTGAGAATCGAACCAATTACGAATTGCTAATGTGAATTTGTGCTTGAGTTTGAACATTTTGTTCAGCTTTTCGCGGCGTAAGTCAAGATATCTGTACTTGAGGCGAGTTTCTTCTCCAGCTAGATTACCAGATTCAGCATGAATGTCAAACGGCATTGGTTTTGCTTTAGCAATAACTATAATAGAATTTGCAACCAATTCAACTTCTCCACTTGGAATATTTTTGTTGATTAGTTCAGGTTCTCGAGCAACAATCTTTCCAGTAATTTGTAAAACATATTCGCCGTGAAGTTTTTCTGCAATCACAAATGCCTCAGGATTCTGAGCTGGATTGAACACACATTGCAAAAGCTGAGTGTCGGACCGAAGATCAACAAAAATCAAGCCGCCATGGTCTCGAACAGTGTGAACAAAACCACCAACGGAGATTGTCCGCCCTACAAAACTAGAATTGATAGAACCAAAGTCGAGAACTAAATCAGATAACATAAAATAACTAAATAAAAAGGATTAACACAGTCTTAATTATTGAACTTAATTCAGTTTTTTGGCAAGGTAATTCTTATTTGCATTATAAAACCTAAATTTGAGTTTCGATTATTTAATAATAATTTAGTTTCAAAAAATTAATCTTTTGGTTTGTACGCTTCAACACCTTTAGCAAATTCTTTAAGTTGATGATCAGGTATTGGTACTCCTATTTTGATGATATCAAGAACAACATCTCCTCCTGTAGACGAATTTTGAACAACTTCTCTGATTATTTTTTGTTCAGCATTAGACAAACTCGCAAATACAAAGTCACCTTTTAAAAATGACATCATTCTATTGTAATCAACAGTAGATTCAAATACTTCTTTAATTTTTTTGTTTTCAGTTTGGCTATTAAGATACCCCTGAACTTCAGTTTTCACATCTTGTAAGAATCCCTGGAATCTATCTGTAAATGAATTTTTTGAAGCAGTTTCGATTTGTTCAACTTGCAAAGTTACGGGATTTTGCTCTTTTGATGGGAACCAACCATTCAAATTATTGACATTATCAGGATGCAAAACGGCTGGAAGGTTAAGTTTTCGTTCTAGTTTTTCAACGCTTATATTGTCTCCGCCAGTTGGATTTTCCAATATACCTTCGAATTGTGCTTTTACTTCATTTAATTTTGTTTTAAGAGAAGATCTGATTCCACCTTCAACAACAGGGTTAGGTTTTTGAAATACTTCAGTTGATTGTAAATTTGTGATTTCTATTTTTTGTGATTCTCCATTTGGTTGTGTCATAATAATTTAATAATGTATATAATTGTTTAAAAAACAAGCTTTAATTAATGGAATATTTTTGTGATTCCGTCAACTCGTATTGCTATTTTATTTTAGTTTTTATTGTTTGTAAAGAACATATTAATTGATAATTATTTCTTGATTCTCTTGTGTCTGATTATACTTAGTTTGGAATTCATCGACTGTCAGAACTTCTATATTTTTTTCTAAAGAGTTGTTTAGAATATCCTCACCAATAATTAAAGTTAGGTTATAATTCCCAGGCGTTTTTACTTTTAGATTATTTGTGGTACAGCTCAACGCATTTTTGTTAGGATTTTGCTCAACTTTGAGTATATTGCAACTCAAATTACCAGTTTCAGATTCAACTTCAGAATTTTCAATATTCACAATTTTTGCTTTGATTTTGCCTTCTTCTGAATCCAATATTTCTTTTCGAAAATTAATGTAGCAATTCTGGGATGAATTCACCGTCAAATTATAGCTCTCACAATTGGCATTCACAAAATCATCAGAATAAATCTTACTTTCGTCTCTAACTTTAGAATAAGTGTTAAGATCCGTTTCTTTGATTTGTTGACCAGTAGAATCAGTAAATTTCTTTGTTTTAAAATCATCTGGATTTGTAGATTGATCTGGAATAATACTTTTTTTGGAATTATCAAAGTTTGATTTTTTGAATAGGTTAGCATTTGTGGATAAAGAAGTTGAGCTTGAAGCGGAGAACCCAGTGTCTCCATTTTTGACAATAGATTTCTTTGGTTGAGTCAACGCAAAAACCCCAAATCCAATACCAGAAATCAACAAAATCACAATTACAAATATTAATATTATTTTTGTTTTTGACATACAATTATTATATCATGGTTTTTTGGATTAAGCAAATCTTGACAAAAAAGTTAGTTAAAACTTAGTATTATATTGTTTATATCTATATTTGTCTTGTATGTCGTACCAAATGTTCCTAATCCGTTGCCGCAAATTCTGGTGGATTCCCTTTATTTTAGTTATTCTTTTTAGTTTTCTTGGTTTTTCATCATTCGTTGACAAAGTAGAATATCGAGCCAACATTACGGTTGGAGCAACTTATAATAACCCTGAATATCTCAAAACGCTTCCACAAGATCGGGCACTGAGTCTCAGCAAACTTGGCGAATATCTGAGCAACAGATTCAAGTCACCTGAGATCCAGATTCGAGTCGCGCAAGAAACCAGAGAGGCTAACTCAACTAACAAAAAAGGTCTCGAAACAAGTGATATTGCTATAGATTACAAGAAAACATTCTATGATATTGCTAATCAAGAGAATGGTTTTGTATCTATTGGTGCGAATTTTAAATCTGAAGTAGAAGCACAAAGTTTTTTGGCAGCTATCAAAGGAACTTACAAAAACCTAATCGAAACCGAGAACTACTCCGAACTCCCAGCTTACAAAATTAAGCCCATGGATAATTTTAAGGAAAGCGTGATAATCGTCAAAACACCAATTCAATTCAAAATGCTTCCTACAATTTTAGGTTTATTGCTAGGTCTTTTATTACTTTTGATCTTACCTTTTAATGGCAAAAGATTAGAACACAAAGAAGAAATTGAAAATACTAAAATTCTACCAACCGATGAAAAATAATTTTATGTTTAATATTGCCATGTTGCCTTATATAGTAATTATTGCAATTAATGTGTCAATTTTTTTATTACCACAAGTTGTGAATTTTGGAGGCTTTAATAGCAGTCAGAATTTTTTGTCATTTGGTTGGAAAGATAATTATTCAATTTTAAAAAATGGAGAGTGGTATAGATTAATTACTTCGATGTTCCTACATAGCGGCATTATGCACTTAGCTTTCAATATGTATTCACTTTGGGTTTTGGGAGAGCAATTCAATTCAGTAGCCAGATTTCAAGAAAAAAATGTAGTCTTTGTGTTCTTAGCAGTGTATTTTTTTGCAGGAGTCTGCGGAGGACTTGCGTCCATGTATTTTAATCCTGGAACGCCTAGCGTTGGAGCAAGTGGAGCAATTTTTGGTATGATAGGAGCGTTAGTTTCATTTGCATTGTTTAACGGTCAAACTGCAATTCTACAAAATCTAGTTCAAGTTATAATTCTAAATCTGATAATTGGATTTTCGCCTGGTA
>JAYTWQ010000194.1:0-15349 GCA_043743355.1 bacterium
GATCCAGAATCCAATTGTCGCTGTAGAAGGTTATGGTTTTTTGTGGCACTATATTCCGTTATTTTTGATATCTATTGGATATGCTATTTGGTTAAGAGCCTTGAATCACTTGAGACCGATAATTGGTTGGCAGGTGTCATGGGAAACAGCAATTTTCCAAATTCTTCAATTCCCTTGGATAGCCCTTGGAGTTCTAGAAGGTCTAAAGCAAGTAGTTTTTGGATTGCCGCCAGCTAAGATAATAATTACCGACAAGTCAGAGAAGGTCAAAGGTTTGAGTTACATTTTCTTTTTGCCTCATTTTGTTATTATTATTCTCAATCTTTGGGCGATATTGACTACTACCAATGCTGGAGATGCTTTTGGTTATTTTTGGTTTAGTTTTGCGGTTGTCGCTAGCCACGTGATTTCTTTGATTCTAGCTGCAATATTAACAATCAAAGAGAGTATGTTTTATCTCGACAAGGAAGAATCAAGATCTTATATTTTTCGCTATTTGCCAACTATTCTAACAATTCTTGTCCTTTTTATTTTTACCATTGGAGCTTTTGTCCACATAACTAACTACACTGTATGATTTTATCGATAAGAAAATATATAACCTGGGCTATATTATTCAAATTAATAATTGTGGTTTTTGTATGTAGCTTGTTTTTTTTCAAGCCTTTGTATGAAGGTCAGATTGGCAACAAACCAAATTCATTCTTGTATGCATTCTATCTCGATGATGGTAGTAATTATCGTGATATATGTGTTAATGGATACCAAAAAAAATACGTAACAGACCCAAAAGAATCCTTTATGTATTTTGCTTTTTTGCCTGGATTACCACTTTTGATGTGTTCCATTCAATGGTTCCCAGCTAGCATTGACATGGTTTGGTATTCTGGAATCGTGGTAAATATGCTGCTATGGGTTTTTTTGATTTTAGCTCTCAAATACTTCCTCGAAGGGTATTACCAATGCGAATCAAGACGGTTGTATATTATTGCTTTCTTCTGTCTATTTCCAGTTAGTTTTTTTCTTCAACTGAATTACACCGAAGCATTATTTTTGCCAATTTCGTTTTTTATATGGAGGATGATTGATGAAGGTAAAATTAGACAATCTTCAATTTTGGGTTTTGTTTTGGGTTTTGTTAGAATTACGGCTATTCCTTTTGGTGTTTTGATGTGGGTCAAATATACTATTAATACGATCAAAAAGTCTCAAAATTCATTATTGGATCTCAAAAAATATATACTCGATTCGCTTAGTTTTTTTCTGTACTCATTTGGAACTTTGTTGACTTCGGCGTTTTTCAAATACGAATATGGCAATTTTAATTTGTTTTTTGAATCTCAAAAGATTTATTATGGTCGTGAGTTTGGTTTGGGTCAGTTTTTCAAAACAATTCTTGACATATTTGGTCTTTCGAATCTTCATTGGATAGAGAAGTATAGACTTTTTTATTGGGATTCGTTCGATTTTTCTAGAGAAATTGCCAATACAGGATTCACTTTTTATGACAAAACATTCAGGCAAATCAATCTTTATTCATTGCCATTTGTATTTGCAATCTTAGCCTCGGTATTACTCTGGAAAAAGAACAAAAAATTCGAATTATTCTATTGCTGGATAATGTGGTTGACGCCTATGTTATCTGATTCTAATTCGATTAATAGATATATTCTACAATCATTTCCATTTATCGTTGTTGTTGCAGACACTACTTTTGACAATCGCTTTTTGAGAATTCCAGTTTTGATCTTTTCTATTTTTCTCTATCTGTTATATTTTACTTTACACATCTATGGATTCTGGATCGCCTAAACCAAAACTTTAACCTTATTAACCACTCTCATTAATATGAAAATCTATACACCCAACTCCGAAATCAATAACTTAATCTCAAAGCCAACTCCAAAATTGATCGAGGTGGAAACTCCAGTAAAACAAATTCAAACAAAGAGAAAAGAGCTCTCATTTGATTTTTTGGCTAGAATTGGAACTATTAATATTATTATAATACTTTTGACAGTACTTACTTTTGGTTTTGTTGCCTATTCATTAATTACACCTTTTTCTCCTCATAAGCAATTGTATTATGGAATCGTTGACCCAGATAATAAGTTCAAAGATTCTAAACTTGTGAGTATAGATCACAAATTCGTCTCGTGGGATGACAAAGATAACTCTGACTTTAGTAATTCCTTAGATACTATTATTGCCAGTAAAAGAGCACCGATGATAACTGTCGAGCCGTGGTCACTAATCAAAGACAAGCCATTTGACTTTAAAGATTTTAACTCTGAGGTTTACAAAACTGCAATCAAAACTATTTGTCAAACTGTAGAATCTCGAAAGAAAAAAGTTATCCTAAGATGGGGACACGAAATGGAACAAGCGGGTAGTAGATATCCATGGGCAAACGGTGATTCAGAAGGGTTCAAAACTGCATACAAATCATGGGTTGATTCGTGTAGGGCAGAAACTAAACTGGTTGACTTTATGTGGTCACCCGCTGGTCGAGAAGGCTTGGACAAATTCTATCCTGGCAGTGAATATGTAGATGTAATTGGGCTCAGTACATACGGCTACCCTGAATACGAAGAAAAAGCCCTAGGCAAAAAATACAATTTTCAAGATCATTTTAATAGTAGATATGATAGAGTTGCTGGATTTGGAAAAGACATATACCTTGCAGAATTCGGTGTTGCTGGAACCAACGAATACAAAGCAAAATGGCTCAAATCAGCAAGCGAATCTATCTTGGACCCTTTCAAATACCCAAACCTTCGAGGAGTTGTCTATTTTAATTACTATGACAAAGAACCTTGGATACCAGGTATTAACGCACCAGATTTTCGAGTTGACAAATCAGTCTTTCCGTTCATAAAATAAAGAGTAAAAAAGTTATTTATGCCGAATTCAAACAAACTATATCTCAAATTAATACTTGTTATTATCACTACCTTTGCCTTGGTCTTTGGCGGTTTTAGTCTTTTTGCAAAGAACGCTAATCTCTCACCTAGTGATGTGGACTGGAGTTATTGCGATGATAACTTTTATGCTGGCAAATTAATCTTCTGCAAATTCCAGCTCAACCCCAACAAAGAATACAAAGGCGAATCAAAAGGATATACAATCCAATTCGAAAATTCAACCCAAAAATCAATCTGTTGGCTCGAAAAAAAAGCAATTATTTGTAACGATATACCAACCAATGACTTGAAGAACGGCAAGAATAATCTAATATTAGATCTTGGCTACAAACAAAAATACACCAAGGAAATCAATGTTGCCTACAATCTACAGAAAGGTGCCAATATTACTCACTGGTTCAGATACGGAGACAAATCCCCCAAAAACTATATGGAATACATGAGTTCCGATGACCTCAAAGAATTCAAAGAAATGGGCTTTGACCATGTTAGGCTACCAATAGATGTGGTTGACTTTTATACTAACTCTGATATGTACAATTACCTTGGTCTCGCAGTCAAAAAAATTACGGATCAAGGACTAATAGTGATAGTTGATGGTCACTCTCAGAGCTTAGACGATGAACTAGAAACCAAAGCTAGCTCAAGAGCAAAATACAAATCATTCTGGGTCGAATTATCAGATAGACTCAAAGGTTTTGATCCCAGCACTGTATATATTGAGCCCTATAACGAACCTAATTTCAAGGATAAAACTCAGCTTTGGTCCGATTTTCAACTCGAATTACACGCCGCCATCCGCAAAGTCTTACCCAAAAACACGATTGTTCTAACCGCCAATAACAAATCTTATTTTAATAACTTTGACAAAATAGAACTCCCCAAAGACAGTAACATTATAATTGATACTCATTACTACACAGAATTTGCGTACACCCACCAAGGAGCCGACTTTAGCAGTGATTTTTTGGAGAATATCAAAGGTCTCAAATACCCATACGATGCCGCAAACTGTAATTCACTCCTAAAATCTCAAACCGATCCAGAAACTCGAACCAAGCTTCAAGAATACTGCGATCTCAAACCAAACTACGAACAGCAAAAAGCCAACATCCAAAAGAATATCAAACCTCTCCAAGACAAAAACCTAAAATTCTTCTTTGGGGAATTCGGATCATTCTCCTGCCAAAAAAATACCTTGAGTCCAGCCCAAAAAATTATCAAAGATTCCAAGATTCAATACCTCAAAGACCTTACCCAGATATTCAAGGAATTAGACATTCCCAACACCCTTTGGGGATTCGACGACTGCTTTGGTCTCGATGCCAACAAAGTTGACGGCAAATTCGAAGTCAACAAAGATTATTACGACGCAACCAAAATCAAATAATTAGCCATTACAATGTTCAATCTAAAATCGTTCCTACAACCCGCAGCTGAGCCACCACAGCCAATCGACGATCTCAAAATATTCAAAAACCTAGATGAGTTAGATCCGTATGATGCTGATCCTATAGATATTCACAAATCGGAATTCTTAAAATTCTTACTTATATTTGCATCTGGAATTATCTTTTTTTGTTTTAGTATCTTTACTGTTTCTCTCTTGACTCTTTTGTTCAAGCAAAATCTGAGTTCTGTTCAATTCTATTGTGGAACTTTGTTAACATTATTATTCACAGTTTTTTCTGCCAGATTCCTCAAACTAAAATGGTTTGTAGGTTTGGGTGCTTTTGTTTTGATTGCAATTAGTGTCTTTGGAAGTCTATTAATTAGCCGTCAATTCATGGATCTTACTTACGATGGTCAAAGCTATCATCAAGCTGGAGTGATTGCACTCGACAAAGGTTGGAATCCATTATACCAAGAACTCCCTGAAGGTTTTGTTTCCAAAAATATGAGAATCTGGACAAGTTCGTATCCACACGCTAATAACTATGATTCTCTTGCTGTCTACAAAGTTACGGGCAATCTCGAAGACGGCAAATTATTTGGCTTTTTGATTGTTTTGGCTTGTGCCATATTTGCATTTTTAGCTGCTGCCTCCGCTACCAAAAGAGTTTTTGAGCCAATCGTGATTAGCTTGATTGTTAGTATTAGCCCTGTTAGTTTGATGCAAGTGTTTTCTTTTGGGTTAGATGGACAGTTTTATTGTCTGGCAACAATGTTTTTTGCAACTCTTGTGATGATATACCAAAAAGTTGATGTTCGCTTGAATTATTTGAATTTGTTTTTTTTGATCGTATTATTAGTTAATAATAAGTTAACGAGTGTAGCCTATCTAGCCGTTTTTATATTCGTTTATGCTGTAGCTCTCTTCATTAATAAAATCAAACTCAAGGTTATTTTTCGGCAAATTAGCTATCTTTTTGCCTGTCTCTTAATTGCTTTCTTAGGATTTGGGTTCCAACCGTTCGTTACTAATTTTAGAACTCATTTAACACCGTTATATCCTGCCATGGTAGTCAAAAAAGATGACTTCAAATACGATTTTACCGAAAATCGACCAAGTAACTGGAAATCATCAAATACACTAGCCTTATTCGCTTCTTCAATATTTTTCAAAACAAATGGAGATTTTTTCCCTCCTAAGGACGCTGCAGAATTCAAGATACCGTTCACATTCACAGAAAAAGAACTCAAAAGTTTTGTTTATCTCGGTCCAAAATCAGGAGGTTTTGGTGTAATGTTTAGTGGTATAATTCTATTAACTCTGATAATATTATTGATGTATTTGTTTGATAAGCGTTCCAAATACAAACTCCTATTTTTATCAACACTTTTAGGGCTAATTGCTTCTTGTTTGATTAACCCACTTTCCAACAATGCAAGATATGTCCCTCAACTATGGTTATTTGCACCAATTGTGATTTTATTTTGTTTTCATAACCGCGGTGTCAAATACTATGTTATTTCTGGTTTGATAGTTCTAACGATATTTGTGAATGGATATCTTATTTTTAACAACGATTATGGTTTTAATAAAGACGGTTCCAATCAAAATAGGCAAGCATTACAACAATTGTCAAAATTGTCAGAGTCAAAACCTATTATAGTTAACTTTGGTCCATTCGACGGTAATCAATATTTATTAAAGAACAATAATGTTAACTACCTAAAGATTGATCAACCAGTTGCTGAATTCTCATGTCCAGAAGGCAGTGTAAAAACAAAACTACTACCAATAGGAAACAGCGAATCGCAATATTGTAAATAATTACTATTTAAGCAATGGTGCTAACTTTGATTCCATTAGGTTGGTAAGGTATTTTGCATAGGTATTAGAAACATGACTTACATCATGGTAAACGACTATGTTATCAATTACAGCTGGACAGCTTTGTTCAAAGCAAAACCAGTTATTAGTATCAATTCTACTAATTTCAAGATCGCTTAACATTTTTATTTCGTTTTCCAGTTTTCTATTTCTAATTGGATCTTTCATCTTTATTATATTACAGACTTGAATGTTTGATTTGTTATCTATCAAGCATTGAGGAATATTCACAACTGGGTGAGGAGAATCTAATACCGTTATTACTTTTTTGCTTATTGATTTTAATTTGACTAAATAATTTTTCCAAATTTCAGGCGTTGAAGTTGGATAGTCAATCTGAATGGGAATTATCACATCTGGATTTAATTTTTCAATTTCAGTCAAAGCAAGACTCCTAAACAAATAACATTCTTCATAATCAATTTTTGTATCACCATAATTCAATTTAGCATCTTGAAATGGGCACCCAGGTTTTGTAAATGAAATTAATTTGTAATCATATTTTTTTGCTATTGTATCAAAAGTTTGAATATACTGGTTAGCATGTGAATCTCCGATCAACACAATTTTTTTGTTTGAGCTAGGATTTCCTAATACACATGACTCATTTTTTACAAGTGTTGTGGCTTCTTTTGTTGTCATACAGTCTGTAAACTTATCATCTGGGACTTTTCCAGCTGGCACGACTAACTCATCTGAAAGGGTAGAAACTTTTAGTGATTCCTTAATTTTTTGGATAATTCCACTTTCTTCGCTGGCTAACTTAAAATCTTTAGCTTCGTATTTTTGGCTATTTACATACAAAATACTCCCCGAAATGCTCCCAGCTACTAATATTAAACTCAATCCCATCAAATATACTCGCCGCATACTGTGTTTTAGCATTTGGTTGTATCTAGTAGTTAATTCAATCAAAAAGTAAGATAACATAGCAAGTTCAAATGTAACAATAATAGCTCCAAATTTTTCTCCGAATCCTGTTCGTTCCGCATCGAATAAGAACACAACAAAGAAAGCCCAGTGAACAAGGTACCACGAGTATGAGATTTTGCCGATCCACTGGAATATACCATGCTTGAATATTGTCTCTACAGAATACTTGTTGTAGTTGGTACCAACGGCTATTATTAGGGCTGTTGATAGAGTAGGGATCAATGCCCAGGCACCAGGGTATGGTGTTGATTCGTTGATGATTACCAGACCAGCAATTAGACCACCTAATCCGACCCATGACAGTAATGCACTGACCTTGGATGAGATCTTGGCGAATATCCCCATATTGATGGCTAGAATAGCCCCAATTGCTAGTTCCCAGGCTCTGGTTAGGAGACCAAAGTAAGCCCATGTTTGTGAGACTTGGGTTGTGATGTAGCTGTAGTATAGACTAGATCCGATTATCGCTAACAAGACAAGGTTAACTATGGTTTTGAAGTGTTTAGTTTTGCCGAATAACTTGACTAAGATCAATATAACAAAGGGCCAAATAAAGTAGAATTGTTCTTCGATTGCTAGTGACCAGTAATGCTGGAAAGGCGAGGGGAGTGTTGAGGTATTAAAATAATCTGTGCCAGATTGAGCTAATCTGTAATTCATACCAGAGAATGAGCTGAATAATCCATCCAATCCATAATTAGCTAGCTGTAACGGTGACAAGTACAGATAGGCGGCAAGTAATGTGGTCAGAATAACAAAAATTGAGGCGGGAAGAATACGGAGAATACGCCTAGAATAGAATTGCAACATATGGATTGTTCCATGCTTGAGTGCTTCTTTGAACAAATGTCCTGTGATCAAGAATCCAGAGATAACAAAGAATACATCTACACCAATAAATCCGCTCTCCAATCCAATTTTGGAATGGGCTATTACAACGCATAGTACAGCAATTGCTCGCAGACCTTCAATATCAGGACGGAACTTACGAGCACCTTGGACTTGTGGTTCGTGTTGTTTTGGATGAGACTTATTATGTTGTGGTTGTGGATTATTTACTTTGGTAACTTTGGGTAAGGCTGGAGCAGCTTGAATTGGCTCTATGGGTTGAGTATATTCTATTGACGGGGCATCATCAACGAACGAGGGTATAATAACTGGGATTTGTTTTGCTTTTAGTAACTCTGTAGTTTCTTTGGTTTGGATTATTGTAGACATTTTGTTTTGGTTAAAATAGTTTTTTTGATTGACAAAAGATTTTAGAGTCTGCTTTAGTATATCGGTAGTAATTTTGGATTTTTAATTAGCTTTTACTTTTGGTATATTTTGTTGAATTGCATATTAATATAAGCTATGGTGCGATTTCAAATGTTGTATTTTCTTCCGATGAGATGGAAGATCGGTTTTTGTTTTGTTCGAGATTTTCTGAGCTATTTGAATCTAATAGTTGAGAGCTATATAACGAGCTTTTGGAAGAATTGGAAGTCGAGACAATAGATGATATTGAACTTTGACTTGTACTGGTTAATATTTCCGAAGCTTGTACTTCTCTTTTGCCTTGATAATTGAGGAGCTGGGACCCTGCTGAGAACATAATTCCACCAATTAACCCAAAGATTACGAATTGATAGATCCCTTTGCGGAATTCTAAAAATCCAAATCTACTTGTATGGTTGCTTTTTACAAAATGCTGCATATTAAACCAAAAGTGAGTGTGATAAAGTATATTGACAGTTATCCAAAAAATAATAGGGTACAGTAAGCTATTAGTAAAATCAAGTTTGTTGAGCTGAATCAATATCAGTACAAGTGACAAATAAATACCCAAATAAATTGTAGTAAATCTTGCAATACCTAGGAATCCACGACTCAGGCTAGATTTGATGCCTGTTGGTTTCCACCCTTCAGTGTGACCAAAAACTAATCCGAGTAGTGTGTATGAATAGAACCAAACGGTGCAAGAGTGGGCTAATATCGTTCCTGGCTTAGCATTTTTATAAATATAAAAGAACTGAATTAAGAATGAACTTATTATTAATGGAATGAATAGACTGAGCGTGAATGAGCCGACTTGTGAAGTGTGAAAAGCAATCAAAAGAAAGGTTTGGAATGTAAGAATAATACTCAAAGGGTTCGATATATAAAAGATAAACCCTGAAATATAGCACAGTTTGGTCATTATATTTATTTTTGACTTCCAGAACTCAGGATTTGTCATCATACTCATCGACCCAGCACACCAACGAGTCTGTTGCTTGAAAAAAGCGTGCATATCATCAGGGCAAACTCCTTTGGATAATACTAACGGAAAATATTTTAATTTCCATCCTTTATTGATGAGGCTGAATCCAGTATGTACATCTTCACTGTGTTCAACTTGTGCGGTTCCACCTACTTCTTCGAGTGCTTTTCTTCGGTATAATGCACAAGATCCAACACAGATCGAACCTCCGTAACTGTTCCTTGCAACTTGAATAATCCTATAAAAATATTCTTGTATATTACCTGCTCCAGCCTGCAAAGGTGATTTGCTGTGAAGATCATAATGGTTGTCAAAGAATTGTGGAGTTTGGATAATTGCCACTTTTTGGTCCGCCATGTAAGGTACGGTATCAAGAATAAAATCTGCCCTAGGTCTAAAATCAGCATCAAAAATAATAATAAAATCTCCATTAGTTTGTTCAAATGCATATTTGAGATTCCCAGCTTTTTTCATATAACCACGGTTAGGTCTAACGATATAATTGAATCCGAATTCGGATGCTAAGTTACGAACTTCAGGATGGTCCATGTCATCAAGTACCGATGGGTTCGTAGTATATAATTGATTCTGGAGAGTTAATACTCCTTCCCAAGTATTACGGAGGATATCAATACTTTCTCCACAAACAGGCAAAAAAACATCAACCTTGATTTGCTCTGTATTTTCATTCCAGAACTTACTAACAATATTTTTGTGCTTTTTTACATTAAAGGTTTTGTAATAAAAATTGAGTCCAACAGATAAAAAATTAAAAATAGTTAGGAACAAGATTATCGGAGAAATTAAAGCATAGTAAAGAATACTGTTATTAAAAAAATTAAAGTAGCCATATAGTACTCCAAGCCAGCTCAAAATGCTTGCGGCATAGAGTAGCTTCAAGAGCATTGGTCTTCTGATTATGTAACTGTATTTTTCTGTATCTGTCGGTGCCTGTGGTAGGTGAACCGCAATATGTTTTGTGGTCATTTTTAGCTGTTTTTGTTGGGTTTGTATTTATTTGATTTTTGCTGTATTTATCAAACACTTTTATTATATTACACTTTTTTATTTTACGCAAATATATATTTTTAATTGGTTTTAATTCTTTACTGTCACTACAATATCCATCAATTCTCTACCATCTTTATCCTTCTTTTTACTTTCATTTTTGACTATTTTTAGTTTGCCAGAATCTACCAAAGTATCAAGGTTGGCTCCCAAATATTCAAAGTTGTTGGTAGTGGTAGGTGTTCGGACAATGTTGGTGTAATTTTGTTGTAGCTCAAATCTGTTGATATCTGGATTAATTTTCCAGAATCGTCTTGAACCAATAGCAAAGGTGCTTGTGATTAGTGCAACTACAATAGCTTTATTTAGTATTAATCTCAAATTCAAAAAACCAAGTCTGCTGGTGTGGTTTTCTTTGACATGCTTTTGTATATTTAGCCAAAAATATGTATGGTAAAATGCGTTGATCCCAATCCAAAAAAATACAGGGAACAAAACAATGTCTTGAGTACCAAACCTTCGTATACAAACGACAGCTAACAGAATTCCCAAGTATAGGAATAGGTATGTTGTGATAGCTCTTGAAACCGTCAAAAACCCGCCACTAAGTTTGGATTTGATTCCTGTGGGTTTCCATTTTTCTACATGACCGAATATTAGTCCCAAAACTGCGAACGAATAGAACCAAGATGCACTGGAGTGCGCTAGCAAGGTACCAGGTTTGGCTTTGGGGTAAATATAAAAAAACTGGATTAGAATTGTACAAATTATGAAAGGAATGAACAAAATCAAACTTTCAAAACTAGAATTGTGTGAACCAAAAACCAACATTGCAAATGTCTGGAATGTGAGCAATATACCCAATGGATTAGACAAATAAAATATAAAACCAGAAATATAACATAATTTGGTCATGATTGAGATTCCTGACTTCCAGAATTTTTTGTTCATCATCATGTTCATTGAACCTGTACACCAGCGGGTTTGTTGTTTGAAGAATGAATGAATATCGTCTGGACACACACCTTTGGATAGTATTATAGGAAGATACATTATTTTCCAGCCTTTGTCTATGAGCTCGAATCCTGTTACTACATCTTCGCTATGTTCGACCTGAGCGGTTCCTCCAATCTCGTCTAGGGCGCTTCTCCTATACAAGGCACATGAACCCACACAGATCGCTCCACCAAAACTATTTCTGGCAGTTTGTATAACTCTATAAAAATATTCTTGAATATTGCCTGCACCAGCTTGCAATGCTGATTGTTCGTGAAGTTCGGTGGTATTGTCAAAGAATTGGGGTGTTTGTATTATGGCGTTTTTTGGATTCGACATATACGGCAAAGTGTCCAAAATAAAATCAAAACGAGGCCTAAAATCAGCATCAAGAATTAGAATAAAGTCTCCAGTAGTACGCTCAAAAGCGTATTTGAGATTTCCAGCTTTTTTCATAAAGCCTTTGTTAGGTCTGACAATGTACTGAAAACCGAATTCATCTGCCAAATCACGAACATTTGGATTGGCCATATCGTCTAGAACATGAGCAGTGAGAATGTATTTGGGATTATACAGATCTGTTATTCCTTCCCATGTATTACGCAGAATTTCAATATTCTCTCCACATACAGGCAAAAAAACGTCAATGCTAGGTTTTTGGTTTTTTAGTTTCCAGAATGTGCGAACAATCTTTTGGTGTTTTTGAATATCGAGTTTTTTGTAAAAAAAGTTCAGAAAAAGTCCCAAAAAATTATTAATTACTAGGAATAATACAACAGGGAAAACAAAAAAACAAAAAACTGGATTAATATCAAAAAAATAAAAAAAACCACGCAACATACCGATCGAACCAAAAATACTCAAAACATATAGAGCTTTCAAGATGGCAGGTTTTTTGAGCACATAGCTATATTTTTCTAAATTTGTGGGAGAGGAGGGTAGTTGTACTCCAGAATATATTTTTAACATTTATTTTCTATTTTGTCGTTTTTTAAAAACTTATAATCTATGGTTTTTTATCATAATTGAAATTTTGGAAATTGGCAAATAGTTGATTTCAAATTGACAGCTACAACCAAATATATTTTAATTTATTACTCAACCAAACTTATAATATATCAAATATGTCAAAAAAAATCACGGTAATTGGAACAGGATACGTAGGATTAGTAACGGGCGTATGCTTTGCCCAAAAAGGAAATAAAGTTATTTGTATAGATAACAACATCGAAAAAATTAAATTGTTAGAAGAAGGTGTCAGTCCAATATTTGAGCCTGGAATTGAAGAACTTCTCAAAGATAATATCAGAGCGGGTAGAATCGAATTTGGTATGGATCTGAACAAAGCTGTGAGCGAATCAGAAATCATTTTTTTGTGTTTGCCAACTCCTGAGAGTGAGGACGGTACGGCAGACTTGAGCTATGTTCTTGGTGTAGCTAGTGAATTAAGCAAGAACCCTGATATTGATAACAAAATAATAGTTAACAAGAGCACCGTTCCAGTTGGTACAGGGGAGTTAGTCAAAGAGATTTTTGTAAAGGCTGGTCGAAATGTATCAGTTGTATCTAATCCAGAATTTTTGCGTGAAGGTTTGGCAATTGAGGATTTTTTGAGACCTGAGCGAGTGGTGGTTGGAACTGGGGATGAGGAATGTTCCAGGGTGATGATTGATTTGTATAGACCTTTTGTTGATAATATTGAACAGGTGATTGTAATGGATATCAAGAGTGCTGAAATGACCAAATATGTTGCTAACTCTTTCCTTGCAACTAAAATATCATTCATTAACGAAACTGCTAACCTATGCGAAAAATTAGGAGCGGATATTTCTCAAGTTGTAAAAGGGATTGGAAGTGATAGTCGTATCGGTAACAAATTCTTGCAACCATCGATTGGTTGGGGCGGTTCATGTTTTCCAAAGGATGTTCAGGCATTAGTTGCAAAGTCGAATCAATCTTACTATCACTTTGAGATTCTTGACACAGTGATGAAAGTCAACCAAAAACAAAAAGAAATTTTTGCTAATAAGGTATGTAAGGCACTGGAGAGTAATGATCTATCTAGTTTTACAATTGGAATCTGGGGTCTGGCGTTCAAGGCCGAGACAGACGATATTAGAAAGTCGCCAGCTGTTGAGATTGTTAGCATGCTACTCAAAAAAGGTGCCAAAATTAAAGCTTTTGATCCCGAAGCGATGGACAACTACCAAAGGCATTATCCAAACCAAAATTTGAAACTTGTTTCTACCAGTTTGGAGGCTATTAATGGGGTGGATGCTTTGGTTATTTTGACAGAATGGGATGAGTTCAAGAATTTTGATTTGAGTATTATCCAAAAATCTATGAAAGAACCGATTGTGATTGATGGTCGGAATTTATTCTCACCAATTACCATGAAACAAAATGGAATTGAGTATTTTTCAATTGGACGTTAAGCAAGTGTTTGACTTTTTTTGAAAGCTAAGATTGAATTAAATATATGCAATTGATTAAAGGAAGGGTGATTCATGGACAAAAATATGGACGCAAAATTGGATACAAGACAGCTAATTTGGTTGCTCAGAATTTGAATATTCAATATGGAGTTTGGGTCACTCGTGTGTTTTACAACAATATTTGGCTTGATGCAATTTCGTATTTTTCTGTTAATTCTAGTGACCAAAAGATTTTTGAATCACATATTTTTGACTTTGATAAGGAGATTTATGATGAAGATATACAGGTCAAAGTTATACAGTTTTTGCGAGAGCCGATCAACTTTGATTCCGAAGAACTTTTGATCCAACAAATGCAAAAAGACTGTATAAAAGCTAAAGCGATTTTGAAGTGACAATTAAACTGTTATTAACCCCAGTCACTTGTTAAAAAGGCAATTAAACAAAAATATATTCAACAATATAATTTATACTCAATCTATTTTAAATTTCGGATTAGAAATCGCCGATTGTCATCCTGAACTTGTTTCAGGATCAAGAGAACGAGCAATCAAGATGAAATTGCAAATCCGATATTCTAATTGTGAAAAGCATATTAAGGGAATAAGTTTAGTAAAAATAAACTTTAAAATTTTAATTTTAATCTGTTGTCTGTTTTTTTGTGTCAAGATATTTGATTTAGAAGACCTGAACTTCTATCTGTAATTACTCTCTCAGGGTAATGGTGTAAAATTAACCCAGAGTTAAATACATATCCATCAAACTTGTACTTGAAATAAACTGCCAACAAAAAAACTCCTAAACAGGAGATTAAAGTAAAATTCATTATGGAGCCGCTTGTCAGAATCGAACTGACCACCTACGGTTTACAAAACCGTTGCTCTACCAGATGAGCTAAAGCGGCAACTGGACAATCATAAAAATATTTCTAATAATTGTCAAATGAAATCACGCTTTTTAGATTCTAACAAAAAACAAAACAAATATTTACTTTTATCTTCTGCCAGGTATGCAATTCAAGGTCTATCATTTGCATTTAAGACTGAACCTAATCTTTGGATACAATTTACAATTGGAATGTTTTTTGCAGTTTTTGATTTTGCAACTAATCAATGGATTCTATCTGTGGCAAATCTGATTTTCATGTCGCTCGTTATGTCGCTCGAGGTTATGAACACAGTTGTAGAGAATATTTGTGACATAATTCAACCAGAATACGACAAGAGAATTAAGGTTATCAAGGATCTTTCTGCTGGTGCAGTTTTGGTGGCGTCGTTAGTTTGGCTCATAATTATAGGCGGCGGAGTACTACGATTTGCTCTCAAATATTTTTGGAAAATAGAATATTAGAAATAACACACAGCTTTTTTGTTTTCTTATTACAAGCCATAAAAAAGTTGATTCTAAAAAAAGTCCTTTTATTTATACTTTTCAAACTTAGAATATCGGATTTGCATTTTTGTCTTGATTACTCGTTCTCTAGATCCTGAAACAAGTTCAGGATGACAATCGGTGATTTCTAATCCGAAATTTA
>JAYTWQ010000195.1:0-10513 GCA_043743355.1 bacterium
CCCCAGTTACCTGCGTCTTGTGTTGGTGTAGGTATTCGTTTTTGTGACATTTTGAAGTTTTTTTAAAGATTAAAAGTTAAACTTTTTTATTCCTTGAACTCAGGATAATTGTTCAGATGATTCTTAACTTCAATTTCGGCAACGCTTCGGTCAAAGATTCCTTCGATTGTACAAACTTTCTTTTGGAGTCTTTTGTAACATGCAAAAAAGTCTTTGATTTCTTCGAGCTTGTGGGCTGGAATTTGGTTGATTTCGGTGATGTCGTTATACCTTGGGTCATTCGTTGGAACGGCGAGAATACAGTCGTCTTGATCTCCAGAATCGATCTTCTTGAGGATTCCAATTGCTCGAGCCTTGACTACACAGCCAGGTGGGACTGGGTTAGTGAGAAAAACTGCAACATCTAACGCGTCACCGTCTGGAGCTTTGGTAGAAGGAATAAAACCATAATTGAATGGATAGAATTCTGAGGAATAAAGAACTCGGTCAAGAAAAATTGAACCAGTTTTTGGGTCTAATTCGTATTTGTTCTGGGAACCGTATGGAATTTCGATAATTACATTGAATTCTGAGACAGTGCCTGAAGGAAGAAAGTATAAGTTTTGGGCGTTAGACATAGAATCTAAACTTGAACTAAAGATTAGTTGTTGGCAAATTTTTAAATCTCTTAATGTAGTACAATTTTGTATACACTAATTGCCACTCAACTAATTATCTTATTTGATAAGTTAGAGAGCATATATCTCGCTCCTAATTTTGGACAATCGTCTTGTATTATTACACCTTCGTCGTACAAGTTCTCAAGTGTAATTTGCAAGTCTCCAAAAAGCCCGTTATCAAAACTCTTTTCTTCGAATTTTAACCGATAAGAATCATAAATTTGAGTTGGAGTAAGCCAAACTGAGTTTACACAGCTTAATACTTTCTCTGCGAATTTGATATAACTATTTTCAAAATTTGAACCTTCCATATTAATATTAATACTACTTTTCTAAACTTGCGACTAGGAACCAACGCATTTGTTGATGAGCCTCTAACATTGCTGTCAAAAGATCGGCGGTTGCAAAGTCTTTTATTTCTGAACTACTGTCAATTATTTTTTCGAGTTGGTCAATAGTTAGGTTATGGCAGTCTATCAAATATGATAGAATTTGGTCAAGCTCGTTCTCGTTAGCTAGTTTTTTGGTCAGAATTGTTTGCTTTTGGAATTGATCAAGGTCGCCAGTTATGACTTCGCCCATTTGTCTAGTTCGTTCTGCAATTGGGTCTTGCGATTCATAAATTATAGTAGCGTGGGCATCAAAGAGTTTGTGATATTCATAAAAATCAGAGTTCCTGAGATTCCAGTGGTAATGCTTGTATGTGTAATAAAAATCAACTAAAGTAGACAAAAGTGTATTCAAATCTTTTGCGGTGTTTTCAGTCGGGTATGAGTTCTTGATATTTAGTTTGGACATATAGAATGCATTAAGGTTAAAAAATCTAAGTAAAATGACCGTGCGGAGCATAATACCGTGTGTTAATTTGTAAAATTTGAGTAAAGGTGACCCTGTACCAAAGTTGTTTTAAGTTTGAAAGGAAACTATAATCTAAAGTCTGATTAAATTTATAGAATGAAGTTGTATTGCGCTACCCCTTGTCAAAGGGGTCAGAGCGTAGCGATGGGGGATTTTAAAAAACGGTTTTCTGTACAATTCGTTAGATTCTTCACTTTGTTCTAAATGACAATCAGCCTTACTCTACAACTTTTCCCAATAACCTTGATCTACACCAGACGGACCATCTGGTTCGCCAGAGAGACACACTTCACACACAGGGAAAATCTCACCTTTTTGGAGTTCTAGAATATATCCACAGTCTTTGCAAAGATATTCGGCTGTTTCTGGTGCTTTTTGTCCCCAACAGTACATTCCATCTACATCTGGATCTGAGTCAAGATAATTAGAAACAAATTGCTTGAACACATGAACCCAATCAACTTTGGTATCAATTCCATTTCGTTTTTCGAGTTGGATCAAACTATCATCAAAAAGGTAAAACGAACCATCTTTGGCACCTTGACATAGTTCTGCGATATCAGGAAACGAAACAAGCTCAGATGAGAACAAAATCCTTAAGTTTTCGGACTCAAGCGAGTGTTTCTCTTTTTCGTAAAAAGGTTTTTGGGTCTCGGCTAGTTTGTCACCAATTAGCACCATAGTTAACATTGACATACCTTAATATGAATATTGGATTAGCTTTTGTCAAGTAGATTTAGTATTCGAAAAAATTAAAATTATTCTTTCAATCGAGGTGAAATACTTTGCTATGAATAATTATCTCTCATATAATTCAATTCCTTTTTAATAATATTTCCAAATGGTACATGTTTTGTTTCAAAATATTTTAGAAGTGTATTGTAAGCATCCAAATACATTATGTTCAGTTCCTGATTCAAATTATGTTGATTAGGGTAATTTTTGACTTTCTCTAATACTCTTTCATTTGGTTCGTTCGATATGTTAATACTATTTTCCAGAATTTCAATTTGGTTTTTTAAAGATGATTTAATTCTATCTACCGATTCAACGCTTTGAGGCATTCCATTATGAGTTATCGAAAACTCTTTGTTTTTTTCTAATACTCCAAACTTTAATCCATTGACAGTAATTAAAACACCATATTTTGAAGATATTTCAGCATTTCCTTCTGGTTTGAGGTTCAAATCTAGTTGTTTAATTTGTTTTGCTTCAAGATTAATTGCAGCTTTGACTTCATTTTGAATATAAAAATTAGGTAGATCTTTGAATGTAATTGACATATTTATTTGTTTTTATTTAAGTTATTTTGATGTTTACAAAATCAGTAAACTTTACTTTTTTTCATTTGTCAAAAACTATACAAGAACTCAAAATTAATTCAGATTAAAAGCAAATGCTCATCCAAATTATCAAGCCAAAGATTTTTGAAAAGTATAATTTGATTGCAGGTTATACCACAAAGAATCTTGAATTTGCAAAAGACTTGCCAAATGGTCTGGATTTTAAGATTACCCACCAAAAAGAATTTGAACAAAGTCGTGAGATTTTTGCGTTAGAGCTGCGTTTTCCAAAAGAAAATATAATATTCAACAATCAAAACCACACCAATCTTGTACGAGTTATAGATCACAATTCGGACCAAAATCTGGAATACGACGGAATTGTAACCAAAGAGAAAAGTTTGATAATATGTTCTAAGTCAGCAGACTGCGGCGTAGTACTTTTTTATGATTACAAAAATAATATAATTGGTTGTGTTCACAGTGGAATCAAAGGAACGACAAACAAAATTAATGAAGTTTGTATACACAAAATGATCTCTATTGGTGCAGAGATTGAAACAATTTTGGCATATATCTCGCCCACAATCAATCAACATAATTATCCGACAACCAAAACAAAATCAGAATTAATACCACATCAATTCAAAAAGTCAGAAAATACTATAGACGGCAAAAAATTACTCAAGAACCTAAAATATAGTTTAGAAAATCACGATGAAGAAATATTTTTTGTAGATATCAAGGGACTATTAAAACAACAGTTAATTGATCTAGGAATCGAACAAGAAAACATCGAGGTGTCAGAGCTTTGCACTTATGACAATCTTAATCTACATTCATACAGACGAGACAGACCTAATAATGGATTAGGGATTGGATTCATAGGAATGAATAGTTAGGCTTTGTTTAACACAAAAAATTGATAGTGAACAATATCTGGAATAGACCTCTTGACTGAACGGTTTTGAAAATAGCAAAAGTCTGAATTCTGAGCTTTGAGCGTTGCCAAAAATCTATTAAGCTTAAGGGTATCTCCATCAAACCAAAAAATCTTGTGTTCAACATCAGGTAAAAGTTCTAGAAGCCAAGTGTACGGAAAATCGTTTTGGGTGAACGTCCAACCATATTTTTTTACTTCTAACCTAATTCTGTCAATACGATTCTTCACTTTTTGGGTTTTAGATTCCAAAACATAATAGTCCTGATCTTTTTTGAGCCTAAGACATTTGTTAGATTTTTTGATATTTTCAACATTTATTTTTAATTCTGCAAAAGTTTTGGGCTGTTGAGTTCTCATAATACAATTCTTCTAAATATTTTTATTTTTGGCAAAATATACTCTATAAACCAAAATTTCAGACTAATAAATCTTGTTCGTCATCCTCAGCTTGACTGGGGATCTAAAAATAATCAATTATTACAAGATTTATATTTAGTATTTTGAGTGAGTTGATAAATACCATACTACAACATCAAAAGCAAAACGCCAACATACCAAAGTGGAAGCTGATCTTTTTTGAGTTCATTAATTTGTTCTTGTGAAAGCCATTCATCATTTTGTAATAGCTTGTAATTCTTTTGTGACAAAACTTTTTGAAGCTTGTTTTTGTCCAAAGCTAATGCACTAAAGTCAAAAACACCGTCATTCTCAGCTTGACTAGGAACCCCCTCATTATCAAAAAACGAAACGACATCCAAACTTTGTAGCTCATTTGAATCTAATTTGAACCTAGGATCGACAATGATACAAGGCACAGAATTAGGATTATGCTCAGTATCAGTCAAGTTCTGTTCTCCTTCTAAGTTCTTTTTTAATTCCTCCGAAAACGAAAAAGTCTTTTTGACGAACGGTCCAACGAATTCGCAGTTACCATGATCTGCTGTAATAATAAGAGAATGACCATCCCTTTCAACAACTTCGAGCAACCTTCCAAGCTGTGAATCCAAGAATTCCATCGAGGCAATACTTTCGGGTATTAGCCCAGTATGTGCCACCATATCAGGATTGGCGTAATTCACAATTATATAGTTAAAAGAATTACCATTATGTAAAGGCAGGTTACCCCTTGTCAAAGGGGTCGAAACTTTAGTTTCGGGGGATTGAAATGTATTCTTTAAAGTATTTTGACTGTTATTAATAAAATTAGCCGAACTCCAAAGAGGTTCTTTTTTTTGGTCTAAATTAAACTCTGCGTAACCCCTTGTCAAAGGGGTCAAATCCGTAGGATTTGGGGGATTTAATGAATTTTGAATTGCCGTCATTTGTTTCTTTATTTCTAAACAAACCCCTTTCAAATTTGAATAAACCTGTTCATTTCTTAATCTCAAAACCGTCAAACCTAATTTTTCTAACTCCCTTGTTCTTTTTTGGTCGTAATTCAATGAATAGTTGTGAGAATCTCCGTCAATCTCAATAACCAAACCTAATTCATAACAATAAAAATCAACAATATATTTAAGCAGCGGTTTCTGCCTAAGAAATCTATAACCAGTTTTATCTTCTTTCAAGATATTGTTCCAAATAAGTAATTCAGCTTTGGTTTGATTGTTTCTTAGTTCTCTTGCAGATTGATTCAAATCTCTGTTGTAGGGAATTGTCTCATTAAAAAACAACTGTTTTGAATCCCCCAAACTCTCCGAGTTTAACCCCTTTGACAAGGGGTTGCTTTCACCAAGGATATGATTGGTATCATTGCTAGAAAATCCCCCATCGCTACCGCTCTGACCCCTTTGACAAGGGGTAATACTCTCCAAACACCCCAAAATATAATCAGTGATTTCTTCAGCTTTCATCTTTGGTTTCTCGGCGTGTGAATCGACTTTGTTGCTATCGATCAAGTGCCAATCTTCACCAATATGTTTTTCTTGTTTTCCACCGTTCAAGAAATATGTAACATGAGCATACTTTTCGGTCTCGGCAATGTGTAATTGAGTTTTGTTTTGGTTCGAGATAGTTTCTGCCAAAGTATTCTCAACTTTGTTGGTTTGAAAGATTGGCTGGTAGTAACCCCTTGTCAAAGGGGTCGAAGCGTAAGCTTCTGAGGATTTTAAAATCTCCCTGCCAATCCCGTAATCATTCATAGCTAATATATCTAAATTCAAACCAAATTCTTCATTAATATCACACAACAGTGTGGTAAGTTGCTTCATTCTATCAGACCTAAAATTTATCAACCAAATAGTATCATTTTTTTTGATTTGAGAAAGGCAAGCAGGAATAAGTGTCTCGTCAAAAACTTCATTGTAATAGTTCAAAACAGTATAATCTTCCAAAAAATCTTTAATTCCGCTAAGTTTTATATTCGTTCCATTTTGCAAAATATTCAAAACCCGTGTTGAGCTAAGTTTTGCCAAATTATCTTTTTCTGCCCCAGTCAAAAGTATTTCTTTGAGTTCGGTGGTTAATTTTTGCATCAAAAGGTCTGTTTTTTCCAAAACATTTGAGCCATATTTATTTTTTATAAAGTCAGGAATAGAAAAGTTGTTAAGCTTAGCAAATAGAGAAAACCAAGGTGTGATTTGAACCAACCCGCGCTCCCAGTTCTTATCTCTATCCATTGCGTAGAATCTTCCACCGACCGAGCCCAAGAATATTTTAGATACAAAAGGGCACATTCGTGTTTCAAATCGTGTCACAAACAGGTCCCAGGTCGCAACGAGACTTTTGCGGTCCGAATCTCGACCGTCAGTAATCAAATGCAAAATAATATGTTCAGCCCCTGCCCGTCCAGCAGCTTCAATCGAGCCAATCCAGTGCCTCATATCAGAGTGAATCGTACCTGTGCTAAAAAGTCCGATGAGGTGGATAGTATTTGTGCCCCTATCTAGGGGCTGTTCCGAAGGAACGGGGTAGCTATTTGATTCAAAATCTGACTTAGGATGGTGTGAATTCCCCTCAGTAGGAGAGGTGGCAGTAAGACTGACCAACTCAGCTGTGTATGTGCCCCTATCTAGGGGCTGTTCCGAAGGAACGGGGTAGCTAAGGTGATTTACTGAATTAGCTACCCTATTTAGAGGATACAACGAAATGGCGGAGGTAGCAAATTTATTCGAGAGATTTACTTCAAGCATAATCGAAAACCTAACTTCTTCAAGATTCTCGTAAACTTCTTTATTCGTAAATCTAATAATTTTTATTCCAAAAGAATTTAATACTTCAGTTCTATGCTTGTCATAATCAAGTTTTTCTCCATGTTCTTCACCATCAACCTCAACTCCTAACATTAATTCAGAACAATAAAAATCAAGGATATAGCTATCAACAACCTCTTGTTTGGTGAATTTGTATCCAGTTTTTTTTGAGCTTAAGACTTCGAACCAAATTCTTTTTTCAGCTTTTGTCATGTTTTTTGCCATAACCTTTGCTCTTTCGATCAAATTTGAATTATAACTGTTTCGACCAAAAATATTTAGCCTTCCTGAACCATGAGCTACCCTATTCTCAATTTTATTATCACAGAAAGCTACCTCCGCCACTCCGTGGCACCCCCTAGATAGGGGGACATTCACAGACCACTTTTCCCTCAAATATTCTCCAGGACAAAACAACCTATCTTTGGTTTCTAAACTAAACCCCTGCTCTGCACTTTTGGTAATCTGGTAACTGAGCTGTGGAACGAGTTGTAATCCGCCAATATTCATATGTCCAACTTCACTGTTCCCAACGAGTCCAGCTTCTTGCCCTACACTTTCACCGTCCGCATCGAGAGTCGTCCAATAATATTCTCGGAGTAATCGACGAAAGTTCGGCATGTTAGCTCGAGTAATTGCGTTGTTGACAGAATCTGGACCAATCCCAAAACCATCAAGAATGCACAATATTTTAGTTTTTGACATATTCAAAACTCTAGTAATTAAAAGGTAAAAAGTCAAGATTTGCATAAAATAAAAAATTAGGATATAATATGTAAATGTTTTATTTATTATTTCAAAAAATTACAAAAAAATATTCTCTCAGAGAAGGCTTTGGCGAAGAAAAACCTACAATTAATTTGCTTAAAGATTCCGCAGAACAAATTACACAAACATTAACGCCTATAATACAAGAATTTCTAGAATCAGAACCTTACCAGTATTTAATAACAGCCTTTGGACTAGACTCAGCTCTAGTTGCAAAAACAACATCAGAAAAAGTAATTGAACGAAGGGCAAAAGATAGTGATTTAAACTTATTTTTTGAATACGATCTCGGAAAGTCACTTCTTGCTTCATTACCAGAAGTGACAAGAGATAATTGTGAGTCTTTTTTTGATAAGTTACCAGAAGATTTAAAAAAACATTTTAGAAATGAAAAATATTACTATGAAACTCAAGAAAGTTACATTCACATCAATCCAGACGGAAGTGAACATGGTGTTAGAGAAAAGGGTCAGACAACATTTATTAGAAGACAAATTAGTTATCTTGCAGCTAAAATAAGTGACTCAGTATCCTGTGTCGAATAGTTGATTAAGCCAACCACCTACGTGGGGTTTTTAGATAAAAGTTGTTATTTGCCAGAAACAAAAACAAGCGATATAATCCTATTATAATGTAACTGCAAATAAACACATGTTCAAAGATAAAACACTCATCGGCATTGATATCGGCTCCAACACAATCAAAATGGTGGAGATCGAACACAAAAAGGATCGTAAAGAATTGATTACCTACGGTGTAGCTCGGCATGACATCGATCTCGAGGGATATTGGGACGCAACCAAACTGAGACAATTGAGCAGAATCATTGGCGATATCATCAAATCTGGAAAGTTCACAGGAATACGTACAATGATTGGAGCAATGTCAAAGCATGTTTTTGTGACTACAATGGACTTCGAAGCAAGCTGGGACCAAAAAACCATTCAACACGAAATCGAAAAACAATCCAAGTACTTTCTTCCTTACCCGCCAGACGAAATGCGGTTATCGTGGAGTGTAATCGAAGGCGATCCAAGAATTATGTCATATACAGGCAAACAACGAATTATAATCAATGCCCTACCCGATTTTGTGCTTGAAAACAACAGGAATTTATTGGAGCATATTAACCTTGATGGAATAGGACTAGAGAATCAAATTATTTCGCAGGTTAGAGCGGTTCTTAACAATGATTTGGGTAACACGGTGCTTATGGATGTTGGAGCGGATCAATTTACGCTATCAATAATTGTAGATGGAGTTCTCCGAAGTACAAGTTTTGTGGAGACAGGCGGCAACAAAATTACTTCAGATTTGTCAAACTCCCTAGGAGTGGATTTTATTACAGCTGAGAATTTCAAAAAAGATCTTACATTAATCAATTTGATGACCTTACCCAAACCTTTGTTCGATACTTTGTCAGTTATCAAGAATGAATTGAATAATTTTATAGAAATAAATCGCAAAATCTCTCAGACTCCAAATAAGGTTGTTTTTACGGGTGGAGGTATTCACTTAGCAGGATTCGTCGAATTCTTCAAAAACTTCCCAATTCCAGTGTTTATAGCGGACCCAACTAAGAGTATTTTTGTGGATCCAGATTACCGACCATATATTACTCCAATTTCAAATCAACTCAGCACAGCAATAGGCTTGGCATTGAAAGAATAGATTACGAAATTGTCGTTCTAATTTTATTTGAATAGCTGTCATTCTGAGCGAAGCGAAGAATCCTCAACAACCAAGGTTGTTCCTAAAATTACTGTCATTCCCAACTTGATTGGGAATCCCCCCAGCTTTCGAGGATGAATTCAAAGTAAGATTTACAAAACCCGAACTTCCAATTCATCAAAGGCTAGGGGAGCAAAATAGGGGACACAAAAACGGGCAGGGGACACAAAATTCTATACTTATTTTATTTGTCAAACCTCAAAACAAACTCATCATCCAAAGTACAAACTCGTCATTCACAGCTTGACTGGAGATCTTTTAAACTCAGGTTAAATATCTTTGACAAATCAAAAAGAAAAAAATAAACTTAAAGTATGTTAGAATTTATTGTTGGAATAGTTGACTTCATAACTCTCATTACCGAATATTTTTTGTACAAATACCGAGGAGGAAAATAATTTGCCAAAACAAAAAACGTAAGATATACTCAATAAGTCATCAAAAACAAATATACAAATTACATGTCATCAACTGAATAATTAACAAAAGAAGTCTCAGAAGAAATCAAAATCAGCCAAGCAGTTGAGTCACAAAACCCAAAAAAAGATAATTTTCACTCAGCTTTAGAAGATCAACTCTCAAAGCGGCGCTTAGAAGCAATGGTTTTTAAAGTCGTTGAAGAAAATGAAAAAGTAAAGCCAATAGCAGAAGCAAAACAAGAAGCTCTCAAAACATTTCTAAATGATCAAACTACACCAATATTATCTAAAATGTTAGAACTTTTGCGCAAGAATCCAAAAATCAGCGTCATGGAGACAATCGTTGAGCAAGCTAAAGAAAATCCGCTTGATACAGAAGCAAATATTGATAAAATGTCATCAATGACAAGGTCGGAAATTCAATATTTTCAAAAGAAATTGATGCAAAAAAAGATTCCGAGGGCTTAAAAACTGAATCACAATCTGAGCTAGCTGCTGAATTATCTGGAACTAAACCAAACGAAAACAAACCTTTGGCAGGTAAAAGAGATGAGTTTGACAAGCGTGGCGCAAAAATGAGACGCGAAGATTATGACACAAATGGAATACATGTTGAATCTCAAGAAACAAGGATAAATACACTCGAACTTTTTTTGAGCGC
>JAYTWQ010000196.1:0-6403 GCA_043743355.1 bacterium
TTATACTGAGAATATTATCATTATACTTGTTTTACTTGTGTTGGTCAATTAAAAAAGGAAATCAAATCAACTATTTTTACCGTGTTGCCGATATTTGACCCCTTTGACAAGGGGTGATGTATTCTAAACGTTGTATTGATTTTGGGTTAGGTTATAATCTAATTAATAAAATATTTTGCAAATAAAAAACTTCCGAAGAAGTGAGCTTGGACTAGAGTGGCTTGAGGTCCATCCCGCCTGTAAAGTCTGATTTGCCTAGTTGCATTCCGTTTGCTCTCAAAATACAATACGCAGTCGTCATATGAAAATAAAAATTTGGAACAGAGAATTTGATCAAGTAATCTTCAGCTTCCAAGTACATTCCAGGAGCGAACCCAAAAGTCTTGGTGCGTGTGTGAGCATCGTTGTAACTAGTTTCTTCGACTGAATCCATAAACTTCAAAGTCGAATCAAGTCTTGCAACTAATTCATCAACTGTAGTTTCGACATCTGCGTTCTTTGGAGCCTCTACTCCACCCATACTTGACGCAAAAAACTTGGCATTATCTGCTGCAATCTGAACTTGTTTTGTAAGATTGAACATGTCTGGAGTTAGTTTCATATCGAGAACTTGTTCTTCTGTTAAGCCTTTAGAAGTGGCAAATTCTGGAACTTTAGCAATAATATTCTTTAGAGAAATGAGACTTTTGTTGAGAGTAATTGCTGTAATAAAAAATGGGTTATGATTCATATAATAAAAATAGTTTGATTTGTAAAAAACTCTTTATGATTATTCTGTAAATCGTGAAGCTGGTCAAGGTTTAACGCAAATTCTAAACTTTAATTTTTGTATATTATGACCAAGTTTTAACTACCCCACACATTCAAAAGAATCTCAGACTTAGCCCCCTTTTGTTGAGCGTAATATTCGACCAGAAAATTTTGGCACATTCCGAATATATCTTCATTCTCTGCACTAACTTCGTCTAAGTTAATTTCAATCTCATCCATCTCAAAAGAATCTTGCTCTATTAATCCACTGGTTCCAGAAAGTAAAAAGTTGTTGACATTGATAATTTTACCATCTCTTATATTCTGTACAAAGACTGAACCGATAGTGAATCCATCTTTGTCTTTTTGGGTCAAGAGTGTTATGATGTCCAGATCCTGAGGATGTGGCAAGATTACCTGTTGGTTCGAAATCACTTCATCGAGCATGTTAAGTTTGTCTCTCCACAGCGCAGCTAACTCAAAATTATTGAGATCAATCGCGTCGCTAATTTTATGTTTTAACCATGATTTGACAGGCTCAGTTTCGCCGTTTAGTACTTTTTTGATTTGGTCGATTTTGGCATTATAATTCTCAAAACTTTCCAAGCCACAACATATCCCATCGCATTGCTTGATCTGAACATACTGACACGGTTTGCCTTCGCTAATTTTTTTGTCACAATATGGAAAAATAGTACGGAGCATTCTCAATACATTAAAGATACCATATTTTTTGGTATATGGACCGTAATAGTCACTAGTTTTGTCGTATTTACGCCTTGTTAGTGTGATAGTAGGTACTTGATTTTGATATGTGAAGAAACGAATAAAATTAATATTTTTTTTGACTTCGTATAACTCATTATTATAATTTAGATCGTTTTGGCTGTAATCAAAAGGTTTATTTTTAAATTTATCATCTAAGTTCTTTGGTTGTATTGCCAAATTATCTTCTTTAAGATCAATTTTAATTTTAAGAGCTTTAGCAACTTCCAAACTCTCTAAATTCCCAAACTTGTCACCTACTCTGTACCTTTCTTGTGGTTTATTAGAGACCAATTGGTTTGGACTGGTTATTCGGACGAACAAATAACTCTTGTCGTCTTTGAGCAAGATATTGAACTTTGGCTGCAGGTTGTGAATCATATTTGCCTCAAGAATCAGTGCATCTTTCTCCGACGCGACAACAGTGTACTCCACTCTAACTACCTGAGATATCATCAATTGCAGTCGAGGATTATCAACTAAGCGATGCTCCATAAAGTATGAACTGACACGGTTTTTGAGCACTTTGGCTTTGCCGATGTAAAGAGGAATTTCACCAGCACCAAAGAATCTGTATACACCAGGTGCTTCTGGAAGGTTTTTGACAAGGTTTTGGATTTCGAGAGGTGACATTAGATTATTTTTCGAATAAGATTGCAATTCAGATTAGTCAAGAGATTGTAATTCAAAGTATGAGTAATTCTCGCAATGTTGTCGATAGAATTAAGATTATTTTGATTATTAGAAATAATTTCAACTTTGGTTCCGGTGTCATAAATATCCTTTCGAAGATCAATCATTGCAATATTCATACAAATTTTGCCAGCAAATTGATAATATTTTCCTTTAATTTTGACAAATCCAATATTGCTCAAACCCCTATTCAAACCTTCAAAATACCCAATGGGAATTATAGCTATATTACAATCTGTCATTGCAACAAAAGTGCAATTATATCCAACTTTGTCATTCTTCTTAAGCTGTATAATTTTTGTTATTTGAGTACAAAGGTTTAGTACTGGTTGAATCTTGTTTAACTTCGTATAACTGTAGTCATGTTTTCCAAAGTTATTTATTCCAAAAATACCAATTCCTGGACGAATTGAGTTACAAAACTTTGACTTATATTTGACTGATCCCGCTGTCTGTTCAAGGTGAATATACTTTGGTTGCAATCCAAAATCAAATACGCTTGTAACACATTGGTCAAAGATTGAGGTCTGTGATTCTGTATACGTCATGTCAAGTCCGTCAGCATCTGCAAGGTGAGACATTATTCCCTCTAATTCCAAATTATCACAACTTCGAATCAAATTCAAAAATTCAAGAAGTTCAAAAGGTTCAATTCCCCAACGATTCATTCCAGTATTGATTTCTAAATGAATTTTAATATTTTGCTTTATTTTTGATAATTCCAAAATTAATTCTTTACTTTGAACAACGATTGCGACTTTTTCAAAATTAATACAATCTAGATCTTCACCATCCAAGCTTCCCATTATCAAGACGTTTTGAGCAATAACCATCTTGTTATTCTCATACTCATAGTATTTGTCAAAAACCAAATAAGGAAAAGATCGAACCATTAGAATCTGAGACACCTCCGCAATTCCATGTCCATAAGCATTAGATTTGACAACTGGAAATACATATTGAATCAAACCTTGGAAATAATCAAAATTATTTAATAGTTTCTGCGAACTAATTTGAATTTGATTTATTTTATCCTTCATCCTCTCTAAAACATGAAACTAATGAATTTTTTAGTCAATATTTGTAGTTTTTAAAAAAATAATGTGACTTCGTATAAGCATTTTAAAGTTTATTATGACCAAAAAAAATCCTGAAACAAGTTCAAGATGACAGACAACAAATCAATGTTTTAGATTAAGCTTTGAGTGCCGCCTCTTCAATCTTCTCAGGTGTAAATTCAGCCATGATTTCGGCTTTGAGTTCGTCGTCGATAATCTTTGGAGATGGAATTGTTTCGATAATCTTGTCCAATAAGTATGAAAGGTCATCTCGCAGTTCATTCTGGGACGGACCAGCCTTACCTTGGACACCAATTGCATAAATTATTGGAAAATCCATCTGAGAATCACTAGCACCAAGATCCAAGAAAAGATCTTCAACTTTGGATAGTGTCTTGACAACGTCGGCGCCAGGTTTGTCGACTTTATTAATTATTACGACAATCTTGAGCCCTTGTTGAATTGCTTTTTTCATAACGTACTTGGTCTGCGGCATTGGTCCTTCTTGAGCATCGACGAGAATACACGCACCATCAACCATCTGCAGCGCTCTCTCTACCTCACCACCAAAATCAGCGTGACCAGGAGTGTCAACAATATTAATCTTATAATCTATTCCCTTGTAATTGTGATAAACCGAAGCGTTCTTTGCCTTGATAGTGATTCCTCGCTCTCGCTCTTGATCCATGTTATCCATAATAAGTGAACCTAAGTCATCTACGTTACGGATAGAAAGGGTTTGTTTTACGAGACCATCAACCATAGTTGTTTTGCCGTGGTCAACGTGAGCGATAATTGCGATATTTCTGATAAGATTAGAAGTGCTGGACATCATCTAAAGTTAATTATAAAAGAAATTTTGGTCAAGGAATAATAATAGTAAAACAAAATAATTTGACTTCGTATAAAGTTATATTTGCTTATATTGTATTACTAGTATATAATTTTCGATGGTATAAAATTTACAACTAGAAGAGATTTTAGAATCAGAGGTTCCAATAAAAAAACCAAAAGTGAAATTTGATAGTCATGGCATTATCACAATTGGTACAGGATTAAAAGCTTTCACCCATGCTCAATTCATCAGAATAAATGAAAATGGAACTGCAAGTTATGCAGGAAAAAACAATGCAGATTCTAGTTTTTCTAAGTGTGTTAATATTGATTTTACACCAGAAGGTCAGCAAGAACAAGTTAAACGCTCAGATCAAGTCGATGTAATGTTGCAGTTGATTGAAGAGCTTAACACTCTCATAAACTTACTTAGAACTCCAGAATTTCAAAACGTAAAATATATTTATGGAACTACAAATCCAGTTATGAGAGAATTTTCTAAACGATTAGGATTTAAAAGTATTTCAAATTTTCAAGATAGAGTGATAATTACTTCATCTGAGCTTAAAAATAGTACTGAGAAGTTAAAAAATATCTATCAAATTCTTATAAAACGAAAACAGCAATTAATGTTGCGAACGAATCTAAACTAAATCTCACCCACAACCTCATCAAACAACCTTCCAGCAGATTCATTCCCAACAAAAGTATTGGCTTGCTGAATCGATAAACCTAGATCCAAATATCGCTGTCTTTGTACACTAGGTAATTCTGGAAGATTAGAAATTTCGCTAATATCTTCTGAAGTTATTTTAAGTATTGGCAAATCTGGCTCTGGAAAATATCTATAATCCATTGCATCTTCTTTACTTCTTTGAGAAACAGATTTGTTGAGATCGTCTTTCCAGCCTCTGGTTTCTTGAACTGGAACTTGTCCATCGTTCAAAATTTGAGACTGTCGTTTTATTTCGTATTCTATTGCCCTACCTAACGATCTAATTGAATTAATATTTTTGGTTTCGGTTCGATACTTTGGCAATTTGCCAGCTGAGAATTCTTCTTCTGTTTGGAGTGAAAGATTACAGTCAAAACGCATTTGTCCTTTTTCTAGATCTGCGTCACTAATCCCTATTCTACGGACCAATAATTGTAATTCAGTAATGAACGCCATAGCTTGCTCAGATGATGTCAAAACTGGCTCAGTAACAATCTCAATCAAAGGACAAGCTGATCGATTATAATCCACCAAAGATTTGGTGCCGACGTGTAACATTTTGCCAGCGTCTGCCTCTAGATGTGCTCGAGTTAAAATAACAGATGAAGGGATGAATTCTCCTGTGGTTTTGTTCTCTATCAAAAAATTAATTATTCCACCTTCTACAACAGGATTTTCCCATTGGCTAATTTGATAACCAGCTGGCAAATCAGGATAAAAATAATTCTTGCGATCCCACCGTGTTGTCTCTGGAATCTTGGAATTAACAGCAACTCCGAATTTGATAGCTTTTTGAACAGCTGCTTTATTTAAGACTGGCAATGCACCAGGCTGCCCAGTACAAAAAGGGCAAATATTCTTGTTGGGTTCGTCTGGAGCGTATTCGTTAAGGCAACCACAAAATAACTTAGTTCGAGTATTGAGCTGGACATGGATTTCGAGTCCGATTACTGTATGATACATACCTATAATTAGAATAAATTATTACTAATTGGTCAAACTCTTATTAATTTTTATTCAGTACTTACTATTTCATTGGGCTAATTGTGATATTTATTTAGTAATTTTTTCGTATTAGAATCAAAAAATCTAATTTGTTTGGATGTTGGTTTGGTTGAAGTTGAAAAAATAGAAACCTATCTGCAAATGTGGAAATTGTTCAATTATCATTCCTAAAAAGATCTTGGTATTTTCAACATTATTAAGTCTTTAAGCTATCTGAACATCTGAACATTATAAATCCCTGAGAATCCTAAACCAATCTCTTTATAATCTGGATTAAGCATATTTCTGTTATGCCCTGGACTATTCTTATATAATTCAAATATATTAGCTGCGGATAGCTGCGAGTCGTATGCGACATTCTCCGCCCAACACACAGTGCCCGCGCGTTCACACCTTTCATATGGATTAGTTCCATCCTTACCAATATGGCTAAAAATACCATTGCTTGACATCCACTCTGCATGTGAACACGCAACACCGTAGAGATCATGAGCCAAAGATAATTCTGATACATTATTTTGAGCTCTATGATTGTTAACTAGTCTCAAAAGTTCGTTAACTAATGATTGACTACATGTATAAG
>JAYTWQ010000197.1:0-7586 GCA_043743355.1 bacterium
AGAAATCGCCGATTGTCATCCTGAACTTGTTTCAGGATCTAGAGAACGAGTAATCAAGACAAAAATGCAAATCCGATATTCTAAGTGTGAAAAGTATAATTTAAGAATTTTATCATTTGCGCTAATGAATTTTTGTAACTCTATTCTTTGCAACACATTAATATTGAATATATTTGACTTATAACCAAACTTTTGAATTATATATTTTGAAATTATTTTATCAATTTGCTTCTGTGCTTTGTATTTAAGTTTTTATTTTTTTCGAGAGCAATTTCTTTTACTGATAGTAATTCAGTAGATGTAAGTTTTAATAATAACTCTTTTTCTTTGTTCAGTTCGACTTTACCTCCTCTATTCTATTTTGATTCATTAATATTATCGCCGAGAAATTTTATATTTTCAGTTGACTTAAGATCAGATATTTTTTGTAAATCTGTTAAGTCTATAATTTTTTCGTTCAAAAGTTTACTTTCTTCATTTGGATTAATTGAATCTGCAACTGCATTAACAAAACTTAGAGTTGCCAGTGTAGCTGTTAGTGTTAAAATTAACAGCGTTTTTCCTAAATTATTAATAAGAGACACATAACTATAATGGATTTAAAATCATTTTGAGTAGGTCTCCTCACCAATGAACATGAATTGCTTTTTTTTGATGACAACTATTTTTTTACAATTTTTACAACAAACGACTTTTTGATTATCATTTTAAAATGCCTCTAGCCTCATTCAGATTCCAAGGTCCAGTAATAATAGATCCAAACAAACCTCGTGCAGTCGTTGATTATATGAAATGGATGGATAATATCGAAATCAACAAAGAACTACAAAAAACTAAAAATAGCTTTGGAATACTAATGGTCAACATCGACTACGACAATAATTCAGGCAATATTATTCGAACTGCGAATGCAATGGGTGCAATAGAAGTTATATTATATGGGAGAAAAAAGTTCGATCGACGGAGCAGTATGGGAACAGAATTCTATACCAACTTTAGACAAATTACACACATTGAGGAGATTGACGAAGCTTTTGGAAGCTATGATTTGATTGTCGGTTTGGACAATATCAAAGGATCGGTCAGTATGTATGATTTTGATTGGGGATTAGTCAAACTCAATTCGGAAGTAAAACCTCAAAATGAAAGTGATAAACCGTGCCAAACTAATAATTCAAAAACAAAACCTAGAGTTCTAATCTGCCTAGGTCAAGAAAGCACAGGGTTACCTGAAGAAATAATTAGAAAGTGTGACAAGCTTGTGCAAATTCCACAATACGGTTCTGTTCGTTCTCTTAATGTTGGTACTGCGGCAGGTATTGCTATGTACGATTTTGTTAGAAAGAGTAGGGTTTAATAGATTGTTACAAAACTTTTATAGTTAACGAGTACCAACAAAAACATTTATACTTTTCACACTTAGAATATCGGATTTGCATTTTTGTCTTGATTGTTCGTTCTCTAGATCCTGAAACAAGTTCAGGATGACAATCGGTGATTTCTAATCTGAGATTTAAAATAGATTGAGTATAATTTACAAAACATACATTTGGCAGGAAACTAAACAGTCATCCAGTGCGTAGCGAAGGATCAGTATTAATGACCAAGACTCAGACGAACAATTATATCAAAAAAGTACCTTTTAGATTCTTCACTTCGTTCTGAATGACGAAACAAGCTTAGTATTTAGTTATCATTGTCACAAACAATTAAGTTTAATTCTTGAAAGCTAATAACAAAACTAGAAAGGCAGCCAGCCTTTGATAATATCCATAAAGCTGCTTGCTTTTTCTGCAACACCACCACCCAACGCAGATGTATTAAATTTGACTTTTTTACCAGGAACAGATTCTTCTTGATTATTGAATGAATATGCGGCAAGCGCAATTGTATTAATAAAGGCTGGATCGTTGTTATAATCAGGTACGAATTCAACATGAGATTTGTCAAAATAGTATTTGAATGTAGGAATTTTGAGAACAGATTTGGCAATTTCTTCGATACCTTCAAGAGATGATCCACCACCAATCAAAACGGCACCGCCAGGAAGTGAATTTTTTCCTAGTTTTTTGAGTTCACGGAAAATCAATGTGAATATTTCTTCAATTCGAGGTTTGGAATAATTCTTAATTTCAGAAATCTTAAATCTTTCGTTAACTTGTAGATCTGGATTGAATATTTCGATAACTTCGTCAAGATCATCATTTGAATCAAATTTTAGGTATTGTCTTTTGACTTCTTCGGCCATTTCGATATTTGTTTGGAGACCAACTGCAAGATCAGATGTTATATGGTCAGAACCAACAGGAATGATTCCACTTGTTACAATTTCTTCATTTTCCCAGACTATGTAAGAAGTCGATGCAAATCCCAGATCAATCATAATTGTACCTGCTTTTTTTTGTCTAAGAGAGAGTATAAAGTCACTTGCAGCCAAAGGAGTAAAGACAGTCTCAGAAATATCAATATTAGCTTGATTCATGACTTTTGTGAAATTCCTAAGATAACTTGTGTCACACGATATAACGAGTGTCTTGGCTTCTAATTTGCCACCAATCATACCAACAGGATATTTGATACCAGATTGATTGTCTACAGCAAAATTCTTTGTAATCAAATGTATTATTTCACTATTTTGAAGAGAAAAAGCTTTTGCCAAAGAATCTTGAACTACCCTGTCAATGTCACCTTCAGTAATTTCATTATCTGGTCTAGAAATTATCGCCAATCCTTCAGAATTAGTAAACGCAATTGAGTTAGAATTAATTCCAACCACAGCTTTTTTGATGGGTAAACCAATTACACTTTCAGCTTGGTTTATTATTTCAATTAATGATTCAGTGGCCTCACTCATGTTGGTAATAATACCTTTTTTGATTCCAGCTGATTCTCTTTCAATCAAAGTCAAAACTTGAAGTTTGTGAGAACTGGTATCTGGAGATTCTTTGACAACACATAGCTTGATCGAGCTAGAGCCGACATCTATTGCAACTTGATATGGGTCTTTATTCACGGTAAAATGTAATTTAAAATTTTTCTGAAACAGTTTTGCGTTGTTTTAATTTTGGTACTAAATGAAATAAATTGTCAATTAAAATAAAGTTAGTGTAAATTAAGGTAGTAATATTATATAAGTTTAATAGAAAATCCTGAAAAAGATCAGGAAAATATAAATAGTAAAATAAAGCAATAAAACAAAATTTAGGCAACTAAAACTTGAAGAAGAAATTCTCCACCTAGTTTTGTTTCCTTACATTCTTTGCTGGTCATAATTCCTTTAGATGTTGACACAATATTAGTACCAAAACCATTGTTAATTCTAGGAAGTTCAAGATATGAACCGTAGATCCTTTGACCAGGTCTTGAGATTCTCTTTACGCACTGTAATTTTGGGGCTAGAGTAACAATTACAGCTTGCTCTTCGACATCAAAAGATGCAAAATAACCAGCTTTAGTTAATTTTTTAGTTACTTCAACAATTACCTTGCTTTTTAGAACTTTAGCAGTAGGTTTTTCGGCAGTTATTGAGTTGTTAATTCTAGCGACATAATCGCTAAGTAGATCTTGCATTGACATATTTGTGTAAATTTAATTTTAATTAGTAGCTGGAGTAAAACCATTAAGCAATCCTTTGATAGCATTCTCACGAACACAGATTCGGCACATATCAAAATATCTGATATAACCTTTTGGACGACCACACTGTGAACATCTTCTGACAACTCTGCACTTGAATTTTGGAGTTTTTTTTGCTTTTACAATTAGAGATTTTTTTGCCATAATTATTTAGTTAATTCTTTTTGAAATGGGAAGCTAAGGGCAGTCATTAAGGCTGGATTCTCTGGAGCTTTGTTTTTGAAAACAATATTAATTTGCATTCCGAAATTAGTGTTAGTATCGAATCCAACTTGTGGAAAAATATTACAATTTTGGATTCCTAAAGAATAGCTAGAAAAATTCTTATCGTAGGCATATTTTTTGAGACCTTTGAAATCTCTTATTCTAGGAAGTGCAATGTAAACAAGGTCCATAAGAAAATCATACATCTTCTGACCTCTAAGTGTCACCATAATTCCATTAACATCCCCTTTCCGGAGTTTGAAGTTGGAAATAGATGTTCGAGACTTTACTTGCTTTGGTTTTTGACCAGTAATCTTATAAAGAAAGTTAAAAACGTCTTGCTTGTCCTTATTTTCTAGTTTTCCGACACCGATGTTGATAGACACCTTAGCAATACTAGGAATCTCGAAAATATTACTTATAGCATCACCTAAGGATGATTTTACAGCTATAGAAGCTGCATTTTTGTATTCTATTGAAGTTGTAGTTGACATATCGATTAGTTATTTTCTGATTGAGCCTGAGGTTTGATTTTGGCGAGTTTGATCTTGGCTACAATTTCTCCAGTTTTCTTTAGAGTTCTAACCCTTTTTCCATCTAATTCTTTGACTACAACCTTAGATATTTCACCTTTATCAGTTAGTAGTGTAAGGTTAGAAAGATCGATAAGCCTAGGTACTGAGTACATTGACCCTGGATAATCTTGACCTTGATACTTGAAGGATCTTTTGTATTTGGTAATTCCTGGTACAGTAGAGATCGAAGCTCGAATTTTCTCGAACTTGCCATTTCCTTTTTTGACGATGTTCAAAACTTGCCCGAGAGTTCCTTTGAATCCTCCTGAGATTATTTTGATATTGTCGCCTGATTGAATTTTTGATTTAGCCATGTTATTCTATTTAATTTGATTATTATAATACTTCTTCTGCAAGTGAAATTACTTTGTTGAATCCTGCATCTCTTAGTTCTCTTGCGACAGGACCGAATACACGAGTTGCAACCATTTCTTTAGATGCCTTGTTGACAACGACTGCAAGATTTCGTGAAAATCGAATAGAAGAACCGTCTCTTCTTTGTATTTTTCGCTTAGTGGCTGTAATTAAAACTGCAACTTTTTGACCTTTTTTGACTTTACCTCCTACAGTTGCTTTTTTGACTGATCCCATTACAACATCACCAACAGAAACAGATCGTCGTCCATTTTTTCCGTTTACCGCAAACAGCATTACATTAACTGCACCTGAGTTGTCTGCGATTTCTACTATACTTCGTTCTCTTAACATATAATTATATAATTGGGATTAAAAATTGGATCGTGGTACCATTTTGCATCGAAAAGGTAGCTTGTGAGCTGCAATTCGGAAAGCTTCTTTGATTTTGTCTTCTGAGACTCCGTCTACTTCAAAAATAATTCGACCTGGTTGAACTGGGAACATGAAATAATCAATTGAACCAACACCCGTTCCCATTGGAGAACCTGCACCTTTTGATGTGACTGGTCTAGCTGGGAATACTCTAATTGAAATCCTACCACCTTTACAGTATCGTGAGATAACTTTTCGGGCTGCTTCAATCTGGCGAGCAGTTAACCACGATGAGGTTAGAGCCTTGAGACCAAAGTCACCAATAGTGACGGTTGAACCTCTTTTTAGAGTACCGTGTCTTCGTTGACCGTAGGTGTTGAATACTTTTTTGTGTATTATTCGTTTTGGAGCTAACATGGGAATTATTTAGTTAAAATTTATTCTACAACTTTTGTTGTGATTGTCTTTGAAATTGGTCTGGTTTCAACGATTTCAACTTCGGTTCCGACAGGGAACTTGGATGAATCGGAACAGGCAGCATGATATTTTTTTCTCATTTTGTAGCTCTTTTTGTAGATTGCGTGTTTCATTGTTCGATAGACTGCAACTGTGATTGCATTTGTCATTTTGTTGGAGATTACATTACCTTTCATATATCAGATTAATTATTTTCTTTTGAGTAGTTCTTTAGTTTGTCACCCTTATAAAGCCAGACTTTGACTCCGATGATTCCAGTTCGAGTTTGACAATGTACTAGAGAGTAATCAATGTCGGAATCGATGGTATGCCTAGGAACTGAGCCATGAGCAAAATCTTCTTTTCGGGCAATATCAGCACCGTTCAAACGACCCTTGATTTGAATCTTGACGCCTAGGGTGCCGCCGAACTTTAGTTTTTCAATGTATCCTTTGGCAACTCTTCGATATGGAAAGCCTTTCTTGATTGATTCTGAGATTTCGTCTGCAATGACTTGTGCAGAGCCTAACGGATTCCTAAACTCCATAATATCAAGCTTAATGTCCTTAGGTAAGTCAAACTTGGTGACAAGATCTTCACGTAGCTTATTGATTATAGCTCCAGATTTTCCGATTACCATTCCAGGTTTGGTTACAAAAAGAACAACTTCAACCTTTCGGAAATACCTTCTGATGATAATTTCGACCAAACCAGCATTTTTGATTTCGGTTTGAATGAATTTTCGGATTGCTAGATCTTGCTTCAATAATTTGGCATATGAAGTTCCAGACGCAAACCACACAGAACGTTGAAGTTCAGACGGTGAGCCGCTGTTGTTGGAGATTTTTGATAATCTTTTTCTTGCTCGAAAGAAATCTACTGATATTTTTTGACCCATAAAATAGTGCTGGTTAGTTAATGATAAACTGGTTTTGTTTTGGATGAGCTACATATATAGCTAACCTAATATTATTTACATACAAAGGGATTCTTGTCAACAATATTTCAATTAGTCAATAAATTTTACTTTATATCTTTTATGTGATATAATTATAGTATAATGCCTTAAAACCAAATTTGTTTGACCAAAAAATATAATATTGAGAATATATTAGACATGAATCCAATTCTCGTCGAATACACCAAACGATTCCAAAAACCTGAGTTTAGCCCGCAGCTTGAGTTACCAAAGTTTTTTACGCAACTTGATAAAGATAGCTATTATGAATCATTGCCTTATCTCAATAATATTCAAGGTTTTTGCATGCGTTTGTTTTTGGCAAAATTACTGAATCAACGAATTTGTATATATTCTGATTACGACACAGATGCAATTACTGCTACTGCAACAATGTATTTTGGACTTTTGGAATTGGGTTTTGACAAAGACAAATTGGATTTTTACGCACCTGACAGATTCACCGAAGGTTATGGAATGAACACAGAAGCAACAAGACGATTATCACAAGAATTTGACCTGATTGTGAGCGTAGATTGTGGAATCAACTCAACTATCGAGGCTGAGATTGTCAAAAATACTAACTGCGACTTGATAATAACCGATCATCACCATCTTCAAGCCGAGGTTCCCGATTGCGTCGGCGTGTTGAACCCTAGACTCGGAGAATATTATAATGACAATCCCAAAAACCTAAATGGATTCATTACTAAAAATGGCAAATGGCAAAAAACTTTACCAAAATATATAGAACTTTTGAAGCAAAATCTAAACGAAGAACAAAATCAAAAGTTATTAGAATATATAATCGAAACTACAAGAAATTCCAATGAATTCACTACTAATCCAAACAAATTCATGTCGGCATCGGTCACTGGTGTTGGCGTAGCGTGGTTTTGTGTTGTTTGGCTTGGATATTTTTTGGAATATATACTCGAAACAGTACCAACTTTGACATAATTAAGGTTACCTTCGTCAAAACTTTGTTTTGCCACTCCCTAGATAGGGAGAATTTTAATTTTGATGTA
>JAYTWQ010000198.1:0-1964 GCA_043743355.1 bacterium
CCACAGAGGTATTCCACTCGATAGAAAGAAGCAAATGATTGATGAGTTTTTGAGATGTGAATAAGATTTAATTATCAACTATTTTTACCGTGTTGCCCATAATCTCTATATTCGTTAAGCGAAACTGCTCCGAGTCCCAACACTCCAGCACCAACAACTAGTCCAGTATTCCTCACAATGGCACGGAATTTGGCTATATTGACAGGATTAGTTACGAACGATTTGGCAGTCTCTAGGATTGAGTTTGGATTAGAGTTGTTAATTGATTCACCCTTGGCTTCTTCATCAGATATTGAGGGAGCTTCGAGTGGTTCTCCCTGCAATTTGAAACGAAAGTTAGATGATTTGACGCCATAAATAGTATAAAGATTTTCATTAAGTAGTGTATTAGCTGCTGTAATGAATAGAATCAAATATGTCTCGAGATAAAAAAAGGTTTTACCTAGGTTTCTAAGTGGTGGAACTTCACATTTGTTAGTTTTGATATTAACTTGTTCTTCGAAAGTGTTTTTACATGTGCTGTGAAGTTGGCTTTTTTTGTCAGCATAATTTCTATTCTCATACCCTTTGTAGACCGCTTCATTATTCCATATTACAGAAAATACGACCATTTCAGCAAGTAGAGAAAAATACATAGTGTATTCAGTTAGTCTGAATTGAATGTTATCTCGATATCTTCTAGCTTCTTTTTCTTTGTCGTCTTGTATTTGTTCTATTCTTCTTTTTTCTTAAAGCTCTACTAAATTTATTATTTCTGGTAGGTTGTTTGGGTTTTCTGAGGTAGGCATAGTGGTGTTTAATGGATTGAAGATTTGTATGGATAGTTATGGAATTTGTATTTCCCAACTTTCGTTAAGAATTTCAAATTCTCCTTTTTGATTTTTAATGATTTTATACTCCCATTCTCTATGACGACTTTGGGTATCGGGAGAGTCGTAAATAGTTTCGTAAGGCATCTCACCAACCGCTAATATGTAAGAAAAATTACTTAATTTAAGATCGTTGTTCATCTTCTCAATAAAATTCGAACTCAACCTGAAGTAACGCTCTTTCCCCTTGTGCCAAGCTTTAATTAATTTAGGATATCGAACAACAGCGTCTGGAGTAGGGTTTTCATAACTATCAGGTTTTAATGGGTCAAACGGAATAAGTTCATAATCTGTCCAATAAAGCTCGCCTATCCAATATTTAAGCCCGTTCAATTTAACAATTCTTTCTGGACAAGATCTCCAATACGCCGAAAAAGAACCTTTGCAATCTGTCTTATTTGGATTTTTCTTAGCTTTATTAATTTGCTTGATAATCGTTGGATCAATAATCTTGGTTTTAGTAAACTCTCCTGTTTTCTGATCAAGAATTTGTATTTCTATCGACTTCACCTCTTTTCCACCACTCAATTCAGCAATTGCAGCTTTGTATATCTTTTCATCGGAGAGTTTTTTGGTTGCCTCATCTTTTGATTTTTGGGTCTTTGCTGATTCAGATTCTAAGGATGTGAGGATGTAGGCTACTGTTTCGCTTTGACCTTGACTCATTAACTTTTGAGCACTGGCTACTTGTTCTTTGACTTTGATAATAATTTTGGTTGGAGCTTCTCCATTGTGTTTGGCTCTCAGTGTGAATCTAGCTTCTAATCCTTTGAAAGATAGACCAGCTTTGATTCCACCGTTAGCCACTCCTTTACCTGCAATATATTCATTAATTTTTTGGATTTGTTGTTCTTCGGTTAATTTGGATGAAGTGGTTGTTTCAGTAGTGGTTTTGGTTTGATTCAATGCTATTTGTTCAACCTTAACTGGATTCTGGTTCTTTGCCTCTACTTTAGATTTGTTTTCAGCTAGGGCATTTGGAGCAATCATCATACTAGTTGACAGAACAGCAAGTGCAGCCCAAGCTTTAGCTTTATCAATTAATGAATTTGTTGATTTGGATTCATTAGTTTTTGGTTTTGGTTGTGGAACTTT
>JAYTWQ010000199.1:0-13025 GCA_043743355.1 bacterium
AATATCATTTTTGTCAGTGTATTGTTTTTCAATTATTGTGTCATCTACAATTAATGTAGCATATTCCATCTTTTCACATTCACGCACTTTTGAATTTACAGTTTTCCACAAGTCTTGATTGTTGAACTAAACACTCTTTGCAACATTACTTTTCTTCTCTAAAATTAGATTTCCATCAATCCCAGAAGCTGTTCTGTTTTGGGTAAAGAGCTTTATTCCACCAAGGAATCTACTGAGTTTATCTTTTGAAATTCCTTAGGCTAACCCAGCTTTGGTGACTGTAACTAGTCCTGAATTTGATATCAAGAAATCTGTGTACAAATCCATAAGTTGTGTCATATCACTCAAGGATTCTGATCTTCAATCTAGTTGTCAAATTAGTTGGGTTGCGAAAGGTGAGTTGATAATTTGAAAATTGACAACTTGAAGACTGTCAATACAACCATTGAGATTTTTTTCATAACTATTCATCACCCTCTTCTGGTTCATATACCTTATCATAGAGTGTAACTGGAGGACCTTCGATGTTTGCTTCATAATACGAATTAGGATTGTATGCACTAACTGGGAATTGGAACATTCCAGCTCCACCAACTGGGTCACTATAAAAATGAAATCCGTCCCAAGGTGCTTCTATGTCTCTTTTGATAAGGCATTTGTAGTTGACTTTTTTGCGCCATTTGTTTTCGTTTGGAAAATAGTATTTTTCATATATGGGTCCTGCCATCTGGTCTAATACGGTTTGAGAATCTTCGGACGGGTAGAGATATCTATCATACAAATACTGATATTCAGGTGCTCTGTTGACATGTCTAAAATATTTTTGACTAGTTGCTGTGATATGCTTTTTTTCAGGTCGCTGCGAACCGTTTCTGGCATTATCTCCGCTGAACACATCGCCTAGTTTATCCAGTATATTCTCCATAAAACCAAGTCTGTTTGGACTACAAAACGCACCAATTCGAATAGATGTTTGTACTAGTGTTTGATTCGCACGCCAATGATAAGCTTCGTTTTTCTTCTTTTCTTTTTCTGGTAGCATTGTGTCAAGTACTTCCCCTTCTTTTGTCCCGTTCCGATTAGGACTATAAAAATTATAAAGTTTTTGTCGCCATTTGTCATAGTCTTTGATGTATTGTTCATTGGGTAATTCATTCGGACTAGCCATGAAGGAATATTGCAAAACTATAGTTTCTTCTTCGTTAATCGATTCTTTCAAAGCTCTTAGGAGATTGTCCGTACTACTCCAACTTGGTTTTTTGGGTAGTCCTGTTGCTTTGAATATAGGATTGAACCCAGCACTTCTAAGACCGAATGAATAACCTGCAAACTCACTAGCAGATCCAATTTTGTTTCCTGACAGCCATTCTTGAGGCCAATTTTGGTATGGATCTTGAACAAGATTGATTATTAGACCAGGAAATAGTCTAATTATACCTTCAACGAATTGAGTATATTTTTTGCGGGGGAAGGTTGAATATATCTTTAGAACTCCGTGCTGGATGACAAGGTCAAAAGTTAGTTGAGAGTGCCACTTTCCATACTTATAAATATTTGCTCTTGTAACATCGTGAGATCGAAATGAATTCTTGAAAAAGAAAAAATAGCTGATCATATTGTGTGTATCATAATCAAATCCATCTGGAATAATTATCTCTACCGTTACATTCTCATTGGCGGGTAATGCGTAGTATTTTTCATGCATCATGAATACATAGCCCTCATCCCAAGTGCCCCAGAATAATATCCACCAAATCCAAAACCCTCCAAGAATAATAACCATACAGAGATGTATGAATAGTTGCGGCAAAAAGCCAACGCCAAAGTCACCAAATCCAAAATATCTCCATAGAACAAATCCAGATAAAACAGGCAGTATTAAACTGAAGAATATTTGCCACACCCAAAAGATCGCCAATTGTGCGTTGGTGTCAAAACTCTTTTTCATATTATACTGCTGGTACTGGTTCAATTTATCTATTTTATTTTGTAGAAATGTAAGCTTACACCATTTTTTGACCTTTGACAAGGGTTGTGAGATTTTGGTGGTGTGAATTGAGTGTAAGATCGCCATTTTTTTTGTGTGAATTCTCCCTTGTTAAGGGAGTCTCGCCAATGGCGGGGAGGGTTTTTGTAATTTCAATCATGTTTAAATCCCAGCTACCTTCTGTGCCTAAACAAGTGGCATTTTTCACCCACCACCGTCATTCCCGGCTCGGTCGGGAATCCTCCCACAACCAACGACTTATTTGGAGTACGTAGATCCCCAGTCAAGCTGAGGATGACGTAGTTGAGGTGAAGGAGTAATAGTTGAATTAAGCTGTGAAAAAATCAAGTTTACAATTATTCTCGACCAATAGTCGTCATTCCTGGCTTGATTGGGAATCCCCAACAAGCTAAAACGTGATTTAGGTGAGGAGATCCCCAGTCAAGCTGAGGATGACGGGTTGGGTTGAGGGTAACGAAAATTGGATTGAGGATGACTGCGTTAAGTTGAGAATGACGGTGTTGGGCTTGACAAGCTCATTCTATTTTGGGTTTAATCAAAATCATTATGGTTTTCCAAAAACAACAGATTATCAATACGCTGGCAATACTTTTTGTTTGTGGTTTTATGATTTTTGTAGGATATTATTTTGGTTACAAGTCAGCCAAGGCTCAGGTCGAGTTGACAGCTTCTAAAGACGAAATTGGCAAAATTGCCCAGAATTTTAATTCATCTATTACAACAGAAAAAATTGTCGCCAAAGATATTCCAGGAGTTTTTTGGATCAAGTCTAATCAAGAACCTATCTGCCCAAAAGAATATCCAGTCAAAGGAACTTTTAACTCCAATGGTGGTAATTATGTGCTCAAATCCTACAAAAACTATGATAAGACTCGCCCTGATATTTGTTTTGCCACTGAGGAATTCGCCAAAGACACAGTAGGCTTTATCAAAAAGTTTTGACAATTAGTCATTCCTAAAACAGTTTTTAGATAATAAAAAAACAAATTATGCTCGAAAAAATCCGTGGAATATTCCAGAACAGAAGACTTGTAATGATTATCGGCGGCATGTTAATTGTTGCAATTATTATTGTTGTAGTAATGTTTTTGACTGCCAAAAAAACAACAACAGGAGGTACATTTGTATCAGAGCCAGATTACGAAACGAACATAACCTTTCAATCACTCTATCAAGGAGATAATACTTACAAGGATCTAATAACTCAATTCGAATCTTTACCACAGAACAAAAATGTCAAGATAAATCTGGTTGTCAAAACTGATGGAGCCTCTCAAAGTTACTATAATTCATTGATTAACGCATTTGCTCTTGACGCTGGTCCTGATATTTTCTCGATCCGCAATGATGAAAAAAATACTTATTTGAGCTTTATTTCACCACTTCAAGATGTTCGTGACGAAACTGGTCAGATTGTAGCCAATTCAGTTCTCAAAGCTAATTACAAACAGAATTTTGTGGATCTAGCGGTCAAAGACACAATGTATAGAGACGAAATATATGGAATTACGAGTTATGTTGACAATCTGGAACTGTATTACAACAAAGAACTTTTGAATCAAGCTGGATTTGTTAGACCACCTAGTACTTGGAGTGATTTGGAAGGGCAGCTTAGTACACTCAACAAACGAGACCTTGGAGGGATTGATTTTAGCCGTAACGCAATATCGATGGGTACAGGATTTACCAAACCAAACGCAACAACTTTTGGAGATATAGGACTCAATATCAATCGATTTCAAGATATTCTAGCAGCCTTGGTATTCCAGCAGGGTGGGCAATTCTATGATTCTGACACAAAAGAAGTTGTATTAGGCAAAAAAGTCGATGGAGACGATCCGGCTTTGAATGCGATCAAGTTCTTTGGTAGCTTTGGAGATATTAATTCTAGTAGATATTCTTGGAATACTAATTCACCGAATAATGTAGATGCATTTGTGCAAGGCAAATTAGCGTATATTATTCACTACAAATACCTTCAGGATGTAATAGCTAGCAGGAATCCATCACTTCGATACGATGTGGCTCCGCTGCCTCAACTAGATACTCAAAACAAAAAAACATACGGAACTTTTTATATGAATGTAATGGCAAAAAAGAATATGGACAAGTGTTTTGCAAATCCACTCGACGGTCCTGCTCTCCGAAAATGTAACAAAATCAAGGAATTTTTGTATTTTTTGAGCACTCGTCAAGCCCAAGAGACATTTGCTATCAGGACTGGACTTCCTTCGGCACACAGAGACGTGATCGGATTACAACAGCAAGGAGAGGCAAAACTTAGGAATTTTGCAAATGGCGCAGTATTTGCCGATAATTATTACAAACCAAACATAGAAAAAACCGAATCGTTGTTAGGTAACTTGTTCTATAGAGTTCAGTTAGAGAACAACACCGTTGAAAGAAGCTATCAGCAAGCCGTTCAAGATTACACCACACTAGTTCAAAATGATGGCGGTAGGTAGGAATCGGCGGTAGGTAAAAATGCCCCTTTTGAAGGGGCTGGCACCTAAGGTGACTGGGGTTATTATGCTATTACAACACAACAACCTCGAAGTCTGCGACTTCACTCCTAAATAGGTGTATTTTTTGTGTCCGAATTACAACTTCGTCATACTCAGCTCCAACCACGTCATCTTCATCATAATGACGTCATCCACAGTTTGACTGGGGATCTCCTCATTTAAACTAAGTTGTTGGATTTGGGGGATTTCCGATCAAGCTGGAAATGACTGCAAGATTTTACTTTTACTTCATAATTACTAACACGTCATCCTCAGCTTGACTGGGGATCTCTACCCCAATTGAACCAAGGTCGTTTCGAGCTGAGGGATTCCCGATCAAGCCGGGAATGACAGCGGTTGGTAGTTCGCAACTCCTAACCAAAAATTTGTCAAAACTCAAAACATTAACAATTTTTATAATTACATGCTCCCATCTCAATTCTTATCCAAACTCAAAAATATTAGCAAAGTTGATCTAATTAATATCAAAGGGGTTGGGGATGTACTGGCAGACAATATAATTGAGTTTTGTGAATCCGAAGAATACAACATTATACGAACCAAATTTGAACAATTGGAATCCGAAGGCAAAGGTCTTGGTATTATCTCCAAAGACAAAAATATAGTGAATACTGGAGAGCTATCTGGAGAAACGATATGTATCACAGGAACTTTTGATATTTCAAGACCTCAAATTAAAGAAAAATTAGAGAACAAAGGTGCCAAAGTGGTAGATTCAATTACCAAAGTCACAACAATTCTGTTAGCTGGAGAAAGTCCAGGGTCAAAGCTCGACAAAGCCCAAAAGCTAGGGATTAGGGTAGTGGAGCGATTGGAAGAATTAGTTTGAGATTGCAAAAGCTTATTTTTACTTTCATTCAACTTGTCAACTTCATTTCAAGCTTCCAGCGTCATTCCTAATTCCCGCTGTCATTCCCAACTTGATTGGGAATCCCTCACAAACCACAACCGAAAATTAAATTATGCCAAACTCATATATCTAACCTAAGTTGTGAGTAAATCTTCCAAAAAAAAACTTGGAATTGGTTACCCCTTTTTAAAAGGGTTAGAGCGATAGCGATGGGGGATTTTATTAAAAAAAATCTACTAGCTTTGCGAAATAAATTCAAAAAATCTTTATAAAAGTGGAAAATTGTCTTACTCACAATTTGGGTTATATCTACATAATTTCAAATCAAAATAATTCAACACTATATATTGGAATGACATCAAATCTTGAAAAAAGAGTATACGAACACGAGAACAAATCAATCAAAAGTAGTTTTAGTGCCAAATATAATCTGGACAAATTGTTATATTGGGAATTGTCAGAAGATATCAACGCAACATCAAAAGAGAAAAGCAACTCAAAAAATGGAGTAGAGCTTGGAAAGAAGATTTGATTATTTTTATTAATTAATCCAGACTTTGTAGACTTTTCGCAATATCAAGGCTTTTCTTTGAACTTTGGGAAAAAAACTTCAGCTTCATCCAGCTCTAAGTCATCCTCAGCTTGACTGGGGATCTCCTTATTCCGAATCCGTCGTGAGTTGTGGGGAATCTCCGATCAGGTCGTGAATGACTGTGTGAGTTGAGACAATGTTATGTAATTCAATCCAACAAAAAACCACCCTGTTATGGGTGATAATTTGCTTTTCTGTATTAGAGTATTTGATCTGAGATTGGAGCGGGATAAGGGAATCGAACCCTTCTCATCAGGTTGGAAACCTGAGATAATAACCACTATATGAATCCCGCAGCTTGTACTATACTAAAATTGAATTTAATATTTGTCAAGGTTTTACCTATTTTGGTCCGGAGTCCTGGATTCGAACCAGGGACTTTACAGATTTACAGTCTGCTGCCATTGACCACTCGGCCAACCCCGGTCACCGAATACCTAAGTAATAGGTCATAAACTATAACAATAATAATTTATGTTGGAAAAACACAAATCCAATCAGTTAATCATGACAAGATAAGGGCTTTTTGTCAAATAATGGTTTTGTAGCGGTCAAGCTTACGAACCATTATCTAAAATGTACAACAACCCTGAAGTTTGCGACTTCAAAAGGGGTATTTTTTGCGTCTGGATTACAACTACGTCATCCTCAACTATCTTTACTTTCTCCTAAGCCAGCTCCACGTCATCCTCAGCTTGACTGGGGATCTCAATACTTCAAATACGTCGTAAGTTGTGGGGGGATTCCCGATCAAGCCGGGAATGACGGTAGTAGGTCGGAAATGAAGGCGGTGGTTTGAAAATGCCCCTTGTTAGGATAAGGTACAGCAAGGTTCCCTTGCGACATACTGTCCGTCAGGGGCTGGCACCGAAGGTGACTGGGGTTATGCACACTATGAAAAACTAGGATTCACCTCTACATCCCAACTATAACCCCGAAGCCTTCGGCTTCACCCCTTAACAAGGGGTATTTTTGAAGCCCCAAAAACAAAAAAAATGCAAAATGTGCAAAAAAATCAACTTCTAAAAAAAAATAAATGAACACAAAATGGCTTTATTTCATCATTATCTGTTGGGTGTGACACCTGTCTCAAGGCACAATATTATTTGACAAGTCAAAAAAAGTTTGTCAGAATGATATATGAACATTACAAAAATAATTGTTTCTTTATATATGTCTATCTTAAAAAAATTAATGGCTACCGCTAGCGTATTCGCTTTAGCATCAGCTTCACTAGTTTCAGCAAATGCTGCAACACCAACTAACCTAACTATTTCAGGTTATACTTCTTCAACTGCATATTCATTGTGTTTAACATCTGATACTTCAGCTGCTGTAACTTTGATTTCAAATCAAACAAATTCAGGTGGTACTTATACTATCCCTTCAATTAGTCCAACACCAGTTCAAGGTACTCCAGAATCTTTTAAACTTTCTCTTAGAAATGGAACAGACAGCTGTAATGGTACAATTGTTGCAACTTCAACAACTGCAGTCGTAATTTATGCAAATCACTCTACAAATGTAACTGTAACTAACACTGCTACAACAATTACAAATACTAATACAATTAGTAACGCAGCAGCTACAGCTTCTCCAACTAACATCGAGTTTTGTTTGAATAATACATCTGAAAAAGTTGTTTCATTTATTGATAATAACGGTGACAAACTAGTTCAAGATGGAACTACCCCAACTGCAACTAACTTCACAATTAGTCCAGCTCAAACTTCAACTGGATTCAAGTTTACAATCGCACCAAACTCTACAGCAGTCAATACTTTGAATGCTAGTGGAACATTTACATTTTCTGTAAAAGAAGCTACAGATCAAATCAATAATCCAATTGTAAAGTCTGAAACAATTTATTACACAGTAACTAATTGTACAACTCCAGCTGCAACTTCATCTAGCTCAATGAGTTCTATGAGTTCAAGCTCAATGATGAGTTCTTCATCTATGATGATGAGTTCTTCAGTCGTTGCTAGCACTGTTGCTGCATCTTCAATGGCTCCAAAGGTTGTTGCTGACGCTCCAGGTGTTCTAGACTCAGCAAAAGGTGGTACAGTTCGAACTGGTGCTAACAACTAATCAATCTTTCGAGATTAATCGGTTTTAGTTTACACTTTATTTCCCCTCTATATATGAGGGGTTATTTTTTTGGGTTACAACCCCGAAGTCTGCGTTTTCACCCCTTCATAAGGGGTATTTTTCACGTCTGGATTACAACCACGTCATCCTCAGCATGACTGGGTCTCTCTCCAATTCAAGTTTTGCATTTACGAGCTGGGGGATCCTGAAACAAGTTCAGGATGACGGTGATAGAGGTGGCCTTACTAATTGCCCTTATTTAGGGTTGTTCCGCAGGAATAGGGTAGCACTTCGGTTTGCGTACGGTTATCCTCGTCACCTTCGTTTTTTGACATATTCGCAATAAAATAATATTATAAGACTCATGATCTTGTCTCATACACGAATTTTGATTTTTGGTTCGATAATTCTACTACTCGTTGGCGGCGGTGTACTTGGGTTGTTCATACTCTTTCCCAAAAAAAATGATTCATTCCAAACCGTTACCAAACCTTCTCAAATACAACCTTCCTCAAAAGTGGTTTCATCTAGTTCTGATATTTCTGTCAACGACAATATTCCTGACTCAACCAAAGACATTTTGACAGAGCCAACGACTTCCAATTTTGTTTTCACCTCAATAACTCCAATATATTACTTTGCTAGCAAGATTGCAGACGGCGGTATAGAAATTGTTGACTTGTCAGCCAGCAGCAAAGATCGAAAGGTTAGCCAACTTTCCAAGAATGATTTTGCATTAATCAACAAAGCTAAAGGGATCATTACTACAGATAATTTTGCTAATCAATGGATCAAAGATTTTTATATTGACCAACCCAAAAAGCTGGATTTGACATCAGGTATCAACCAAAATAATTCATTCTGGGCTAGCTTCGTTCTGCTTCGTGCGAATTTGATTCTAATCAAGAATTTCTTAATCCAAAAAGACGAGCAGAACAAGATAATATACCAAAAGAACTACGATCGATTAATCCTCAAGCTCGATGGAATGGAAGAAAAATATAAGAAAAAACTGGGTAATTGTTCAATTAAGGTTGTGGTCGAAAATGAGAATAAATTTGTTGATCTTACATCTGAGTTTGGTTTTACTCATATTACAATTGACACTGAGAATCTGTCTAATATTGACAAAACGAAAGAAGAATCAATCCGAAAATCATTGCTCACCAACAAAACCAAAACATTGTTCCTCGTTGGTGATTACTCCGATGCCGACCTGAATATTATTAGCACTACACTTGAGAACATTGAAATTATTGCATTAGGGGATTTTGGTTCTACCAAAAATAATGTAGATTACTTTGACCTCCTGGACAAGAACTTAGATATGTTAGGGGAAGGATTAGGCTGTGTTAAGATTTGACATATATCCCAAAATTCATTACTTTGAAATGTGGTTATGGTTCGTTTTTTTGGTGCTTTTAAAGCAAATTTTGTATCGTTTATTTTATTTTTTTTTGCTCTAGGATTCGGACTTTTGGCAAGATTAATTGGAGTTTTCAACTACACTAATTTTCTGAGAGATCAGGGCCGTGATCAAATCGCAATTGCTGGAATTGCACGAGGTATTTTGCCACATTTGGGTCCAGAATCTTCTATTGGCTTATATTCCATTCCCCCACTTTATTTTTATTTGGCATCGGTTTTTACTTTCTTTGATCCTAATAATCCTAATTTGGCAATAATTTCGAATGCTTTATTTTCTTTTTTATCAATATTCTTGGGAGCATTCTTGGTTTTTGAATTTTTGAAAGACTTTAGTTTTAAAATCAGATTTTTTTGCTCATCGATTTTTGCTTCAATTTGGTCTGTTTTTTATGTGGATTTACTTTTGAATGCCAAAGAATGGAACCCAAGCTCTCTGAATTTCTTTCTTTTTCTTTTTATTCTAATTTTTTATTGGATTTTTATCAAAGATTATTCAAATTACAAAAAGGCTTTTCTTTGGATTTTGCAGGGAATTAATCTGGGCGTTCTAGTTAGCCTACATTCGTCAGCTTTATTTATCTTTCCACCAATATTCTTTTTGATTTCACTAATTTTTGTTTACCAGAATAGAACTAAATTTTACTTTCCAATAATTGGCTTATTATCATTTATTGTTGCTTTGACACCATACTGGATTGGAGAATATGCTAACAAATTTGCTAATTCAAGACTACTTTTAAAAACAATTCTTATCAAAAACTCCGAATCTCCCGATTTGTTTCATAGATTAGAAAAAGTACCGCAAATTATTGCTGAGTTTTCAACAAAAGCTTATTTTGTCGATCTTCAAGCTCCCAATTTATTTTTATTTTTATTTAGTGTTTGTTTTTGCATTGTAATAATTAATTATAATAGATTTCAAAAAGTCTTAACAGACATTTATTTTTTGATAATTTTGGTTTTTTTTGTGGTTATTTCAAGCTATGTCGGGGAGATTTTTGCTCATTACGCTATAATTATGTGGAGTTTTGGAATAATTATTCCTATTCTAGCCTTAGCCTTGTCATTAGAATTGTTGGAATCGAAAAGAGTTTCTAGAATTATAAGCTCGCTTAGTTTTATAATTTTTTTGTTCGTTATTTTTGTTTCAAACCTTAATTATTCAACAAAGTTCATACTTACCAAAATTGGCAGATCGAGGCTAGCAAACACAAACGATTATTCGATAGTTATAACCAAAATCCTTGACAACTTAACTCTCTGTTCGACGCCAGACCAAAAATACGCCTTTGATTATTTTGCAAAAATTCAGAACAAAAAAATTAATCTGGAAGAAATTGGCGGCAATAACAAATGTGATTTTGAGTACTTTAACAAATTTAAGCTGGAAAATATGAATGCAGTACCTAATTTGATTAATAATAATGGCTCTGTTTTCTTTGAAGATGAAGTTTCGATAATTTACAAAACTAATTAATATGACACTATTCAATTTTCAATCAATTCGCTTTGATCCCAAAAATAATGCGTTGGATTTTCTAAGACTGTTCTTGTCTTTGGCTGTAGTGTACGCACATTCCTGGCATGGCAAAGAGTCTGAATTAGGTTGGCAAAATCCAGTTATTGTTGGGCGTTCCGATATGTATCGTGATATAATTCCGCTTGGTCAGTTGGTGGTGTATGGGTTTTTTATTATTAGTGGTTTTCTGATTACTGCAAGCTGGGTTCGATCACCCAAAATTACAGATTACTTGTCCAAAAGGTTTCTTAGAATTTATCCTGCTTTTTTTGTGTGTATAGTAATGAGCTCGTTCTTTTTTATTCCTGTTGTCTATTTGCTCCAAAAAAATACTTTGAACGGTTTTGGTTCCAAATATTTTGTTGAAAGCTTTCACTATGTGATTGATAATATGCAGATAACTATGAACAGGAATTTGGGCTACAATGAGCTGTTTGTTGGTAAGTCCATGAAAGAAACTAATGGACCACTTTGGAGTTTGATTTTTGAAGTAAAGGCATATTTGCTCATTGTTATTTTGGGACTGATTGGAGTTTTCAAAAGGAGTTTTTTTATTTTGATTCCAACCTTGTTGACTTGGTTAATTTATTCATTTGCAGTTTATCATCCGAATTTTCAATCAATACTCAACTCTGCTTTTGGTGACTACAAAATCTTTCCATTGTTCACATATTTTTTGGTCGGATCGGTTTTTTATATCTTTGAAAAAAAGATTATTTGGGACTGGAAAATTGCATTTGGGTTTTTGATAATTTTGATGACATCAACTTTCTACGACTACTTTTCATTAATTGCGCCTATCTGCATGACATATCTTATAATTTTTATTTCGATGATTATTCCAATTCGCAATTTGAGCAAAAAGATTGGCGATCTGTCGTATGGAGTATATATTTACTCTTGGCCAATACAACTTTGCCTCAACGCAATTGATTTTAATGCAAGATTTGGATTCTTTACTTATTTTTTGGTTTCTGCAGTTCTGAGTTTGTTTGCTGGTTTTGTAAGCTGGAATTTGGTAGAAAAACGATTTTTAGCACTCAAATCTTAGTCCTTCCTTTTCAATTTTGTTCCAACGAGAATTCCAGTTGTAATAGATACAATCAAGGACAATCCAGAGACCAAATATAGCAAAATTTCATTTTGATTCACAGGTTTAATTTCCTTTAGTGTAATTTCTGAACTCACTTTGGTTACCGAAAAAGGTGTTGATTTGTCATCGTCACTTTTTGGACTTGTTGATGGTTCCATATCCCAACTAACTACACTTTCATCCGAATAGGTCTGATAAGCTTTCCATTTGATGTTTGTTTCATTAGCTGGAACCTGAGCTGAGAATATGAATTCGTCCTTTTGTCCAACTGGTATAATACCTCCAGTCCAGATAATTTCGGTCACTTTTGGATTTTCGCTGGCATCTTTTTTAATTTCGATATTCCATCCCGTTTTGACATATGGACTAACATAATTGAGCCCTTCAGGAATTAATAACCTAACTGCGGTTGTTGGAATTTCTTTTTCGACTGGAACTCCGACAGCGAATCTTTCAAAACTACTAGGTTTGACTTCTGATGGCTTGACTACAACATGAGCTGATACTGAGATTGGAGATAACAAAAAAAGAATAAAAGCTCCAATTGTAATAATTTTTTGGATCATAATCGTATTAAGTTATTTTTGGGAGACTTTGTCAAATGTAAATTTTCGAGAGTGAATTAAACTGTAGCGACGACGCTTGCGAGCCATTTTTGGTTGTGGTAGATTCCCGATCAAGCCGGGAATGACAGCGAGGAAAATTAAAATTCACCATTACATTCCAACCACGTCATCCTCAGTTTGACTGGGGATCTCTAATACAATTGAACCAAAGCTGTTATTAGCTGGGGGATTCTTCGCTCCGCTCTGTATGACAGCGTCGAATTATTTTGAGTTAGAGGATTCATGGTTAAGTCGGAAATGACGTGAAAAATAACATTCTTTTTCAAAAATCCTACTTTTTGTTGTGATCCGAC
>JAYTWQ010000200.1:0-3674 GCA_043743355.1 bacterium
TCTAGCACAAACTAAGAATCCAACAAACGGAGCCTTCAATTCCTTTGACCAATTCTCGCTACGTCCAACTACTCTCACAGCGGATGATGTAGGTAAAACATTCTTGTTCAGAAAAACAAGCAAACTTCATGAATGGCAAGGCTCGACATGGAAAGTTAACGACGAATCTATAATCAATGTTCTGGATTATGGAGTTATTCCTGATGGAGTTACAGACAATTCTGCTCGATTGCAACAACTAGTCAACGAGTTTGCAGTATTGTTTTTTCCTAAGGGCAATTACATCGTAAATGGAGTTTTGTTACCCGAAACCAAGCAAATCAAACTTTTTGGAGATGGAAACATTATTTGTAAGGGTGACTTTGGATTCAAAAGAACCAACCAATATATTTCTCCGTCGACTGAAGGTATATTAGTCAAATTTGAAGTTTTTGTAGAAGATTTGACATTTATTGCAAGCACTCCAGAAACTAAATGTATTTATTTGGATCATTTTTTTGCTTCGGGTGGCAATTTTGGTTTAAATATTACCAAGTGCACTTTTGAACTAAAAAATGGTGCAATAGGGATAGCCCTATCTGGTTGTGGGTTCAACCGAATAATTAGTAACTATTTTAAGATGGAGGATAATAATATACCGGATATTGCCCCTAGTTTTGGTATTGTGACAATTGCAAAAACAGACCTTCTTGGATCGTGTCAGACTTCAGTCATGGCATTTAATGTTTTCTATCTAGGAATTTCAATAATCCAAAGATATTTACCAGACACAGTTAGTGCAGTAGAAGGTTGGACATCGACTGGTAATTTTTACTTTGCGTCCAAGTTCAATATTATCAAAGCTAACACTTGGCGAGCTGTTAATGAAGATTTTGTAAGTTCTCATGTAGTTATTGACAGTTGCAATGCTTCACAAATTTCTAATTGTTATATTGATAGAAATTCTGGCGGATCTGATTATGGAGTTCCGTTGATTGAAATACGATCTAATGCAACCAATACACAAGCACTGCAAATTATCAACAACCAATTCAACTCTCAAGGCGGATTTGGTGAGTTCATTGTGTTTACTGGTGCATCAAGTCCAACAACTGGTAATCAAATAACAAATACAACAATTTCTGGCAATACTTACCTAGGTCAACAAAACATAAATAATAATGGAATTGTCTTCAACGCTCCTTATGGCGGACCAACAAGAACATTTATTGGTAACGAGAATTTTTTTAATATGACCTCTTGTATTAAGCTAATTACTGCAATGACCAAATCTGTTATTGCCCCTTTTATTGCAAGAGACAGTCAATGGTGGTTAGAAAATGCCAGTGCTAACAACTTATCAATCGAAGACATGACAACAGCCAGCAATATTGATTATGTTTACCAAAAAATCTCTTGCTTTCTTACCGTACCAACATATTTGGCTAGTGGTAATGAAGAAGCGGTCAGTTCTTATACTGTTAACTTTGGTAGAATGGGCAAACTCAATCCAATTGTCAGTATTACCAATATTTCGAGCACAGAGCCAGAAACATATCCTTACTTTGCTAATGTCAAAAGTGCTTCTTTTGAGTTTCAAGCTGTCAAAAGAATACCAGCGGTCGGTGGACGTAAATTTACTGTCAAAGCCGATATTATAGTCGATGGCACAAAGTACTTGTATGGAGGAGAATAAATAAATTTGCATAAAACAAAAGTACAAAGTTAACTACAAAAGTCTCTAAATAACAAATAACAAAAATCTATATGCCACTAGCTCGCCTACCAATTACAGGATCAGATGCCAACACCTGGTCAGACATCCTCAACCGTAATATTACTCAAACTAACTCTGCACTTAATGGAGCATTCAATAGCTTTGACCAATTCTCGCAGCGACCAATCAATCTCACAGCCGATGATGCAGGTCGAACCTATTTGTATACCCAGACAGGTAACTGGCATGAATGGAGCGGAAGCGAATGGAAAGTCCAGAACAAGTCTGAGATTAATGTCAAAGATTATGGAGCTATTGGGGATGGAGTTACGGATGATACGACGCCGATTCAGTTTTGTATTGATTACTCAGCTTTTGTTACTTACAAAAAAAGTATTTTTATCCCTCAAGGAAAATATAGAATCACCAATACTCTGAATCTTACTGCTAATGGGCTTGACAGGCATAATATTAACCTAAATTTTGAAAATCGATCGTCTCAGTACTCTCAAGGTACTTTATTGATAGGTGAAACTGGAAGTAAACCTGTTATTGAAACTACTGGTACCGATGGCACTACGATTACAAACTGTGGCATAATTGCAGGTCAAAATAATCCATCACAAATAGGTATATTACAAGCTCGGTCAGCGGTTGGAACTTTTTGGTGTCATAGGCACAAGTATACAAATTTATACGTCAATCTTAACTCTAATATATTAGCAAACAATGGACTTGGAACAATAGGTATTTTAAATATAGCAGCAGAAGAAAGTGAATACAGCAACATTGAAATCTGGGCAAATATTTGTTTTGTAGCGAGCAACTCAAAAAATATTAGAGTGTCCATACTTGGAGGTTCAGGAGCAAATTTCAAAAATTTTAATGCAATTTCTTCTTTCAATATTCCGCTAGCTGATGGCGCATCCACAACTGTTCATAATTTCACTGGTGCAAATCGACTTATAAGCTTTGACTTTTTTAGTCCAGCACTACTGTTTTACTACACAGCTTCGGTTAATTTAGGATCGACGTATATCAATAAAATATCATCAGGAGGAAATAATCCGCGTAACTATAGTTATGCAATTGAGCTTTGGAGTTGTACTAATTTTTATCATATGGGAAATATAGAAGGGTGTGGTCAGTATATGTTGTTAAGAGCAGAGCTTACTAATGCGTTTATAAATGTAACACTAACAACATCTGATGAGGGTAATGTATCAAATCAACCTTTGCTCTTGTGTTGGGACATCGGATCTACTTTTTACATTCTAAACTCAACGATTACCATTAATTTTGCACCGTATCTTGTCTCAACAATCAATAAGAATCAACCTTTAATAGGAACAATTCCGTATAATTCAAATCCATCATCAAAGTTTTTAATTAAAAATACTACTTTTAAAGATAATAGAAACTATGATATTAGTTATATTGACACAATAACTGCAGGCAACTCTACTAATTCCATATACTATTTTAATAATCAAAAAATAGAACCAAATAATTTTATTGAAGGAAGTGCTTTTTCTAACGTAAGAACAGTAACAATAAAAGGTGATGGAGGAACTAATACTGCAGATGTCTTTACGGCAAATGCTTTTGGAACAAAAGGCAAATGTATTGCAGCTTTCGACTCTAATAATAATTCGGTAGCAACAAATACTCCATTATCTTTTAGTGACAGATGTACATTTGTAGTTTTGGTTGTTTCATAAAAACTGTGCTTTAAGCTTGTGAATTAAGAATTCGTATTCTTCAAAATAAAAATCTAATCAAACTATAAAACATCACAAAAATTAAATAAATTTAAAACAATATGCCTCTAGCCCGCCTTCCAATTACAGGATCTGATGCCAATACTTGGTCAGATATCCTCAATCGTAATATTACCCAGACTCATAGTGCAGCCAATGGAGCCTTCAATTCCTTCGATCAATTCTCACAGCGTCCAACTAGTCTCACTACGGATGAT
>JAYTWQ010000201.1:0-1550 GCA_043743355.1 bacterium
ATGAATCTTGAACGACGAAACAAATTGATCGAAATTATACTACATAATCTTGGAAAATGAGATAATCCATCCTCTTAAAAATGGACATTAACTCGAAAAATGAACAATCTATGGTCAAAGCTCCAGTCATTAAGAAAAGGATGAAGATGTAAATTATAAACCTTGTTCTGTGAGATCTTTCTCTACTAAAAATAACAAATAGCTATTCAAACTGAATTTGGCACCACCACCTGACCTTTGCTTTGCCAGTACTTCTAGTCGGTCGTGAATCTTGCTGTCGTGTCTAAAGCTGGCATTATACATTTTGTCACTGAATGTCGCTTGACTTGCCTGCATGGCAATTGCTGTCAATTGTTGCAATTGACTATTATTGACGGCAATTGACGGCACGCTATCTAACAGCAATTCATTTTCTTCAATTAGAATGTCTGACGGCAAGTCTTTTTCTTGACTTGACTTGACGGCAATTGACGGCAATTGGAAAATTTCTGTTACTTGAGTTGGTTTAGTTAATAAGCCTAAAGATTGTGCTAATTTATTTGATTTTGACATAATAATTGAATTTTTTTGGAGACTGAATCGTAATCTGAACGACACTTTACCGAAGTAAAATAGGGTGGTTGAGCAATTGCTTCTTGATAATCTGAACTTTCATAGATATAACCTAAGTTTTGGATTCCGATTGTTTCAGCGTAATTTGCGTAAGTTCGGTTCAATAGTTTTTTTATTTTACCAACTCTTGTATATATAGTACCGATATGAGGTAAGTCAAAGCTAGGGAATACATTTTTGAGATTATTCACATTATCAATTACATTAATTATGTTCTCAATACTCCATTTCTCAAGAGCTGTTGGAATCACTAGAAAATTAGCGGATAAAATAGCTCCAATTGAACGGTTCTCAAGATTAGGCGGTGTCTCTATAAGAATGTAGTCAAACCCCTCTAATTTTGAAAGTAATGACGGAATAAGGTTATATCTTTCCATGTTCTGTTCTTCTTTTGGAAATATGGAATAAAACAAGCCTTCAGTAATATCTTTATCATTTGGAAGTAAAAAAAGATTCTCTTGTAACTCACGAAAGTCAGATTTTTGAATAAAGGTTTTTAATGTTTTAGACTTTTTGATTATTGTGACAATGTCTTGTCTGGGCTCTTCAGTTTCCCAAAAAGATTCGAGATGCCCTTGTGCATCAAGATCAATCATCCCAACACTAAAACCTTCACTAGCTAAGGAACAAGCTAAAGAAATAGTAGTTGTAGTCTTTGCGACACCGCCTTTATTGTTAAATATTGTTATTACGACTGGTTTACTCGGCATAAGTGTTTGTTTGCAATTTGAGTTTTGAATTGGTTGAAGATTTCTGAGATTGATGATGTTTGGCTTAGTTTTTTGATTTGGGTGTATCTTCTATCTATTTTATATCCGTTATTTTCTTTGTAATCACAAATTCTGTCAAATTCTTCACGACTTTGGTTGTCTTCTTGAAATATTGTTGTTGTGTATTCTCTTTCAACTTCTTTTTTATAAAAACGGTTTTTATAAATC
>JAYTWQ010000202.1:0-2556 GCA_043743355.1 bacterium
AACTCAATCCCCAAATTACCTTTTGGAATTTCCAGATCTCGCGGAAGGCTGAAAAAGACTTGAGTTTCGTAAGCCGTATAATCTGTTGATTTGAACCGCTTGCCCTTCCACGCGTTGTTGACTGACATTGGTTTAATTTGAACTTTAGTCATAAGAATTAATTTTTGAAAATAAATTTTATAATTGCTTGATTAGATTTTTTTACCCAGTTATTCCATTTTTCAATCCAACTCAATCGTTTTTCGGTTCTTGAAGTTATTACCCTAACTGGAATTTCAAAAGTTTGATTTTCGTTAGGTTGTTTGCGGTTAAGTTGTGGTACTTTTTTGTGGGGTTTGGGCATAGGATTATAATATTATAATTCTAATTTCACTTTAGGTGTTATTTCAGTATTTTGATTTCTAAAGTCGATCTTGTTGGGCAAATCTAATTCACTACACAAACCAAATAATCTTGAAGTAATACGCAAATATTCCGAGTCAATTTCTCCAACTTTTTGCAAATTCAAATTGGTGGTTAAAATTGTTTGTAAGCTATTTTCATAACGATAATCCAAAATCTCAAACAATTCTCTTTTGCATAATGATTTGAATCTGTCAGTACCTTCACTAACCCAAAAATCATCTAGGATCAACAATTTAGCATATTTCATTTCTTCAAGTGCAAGTTTAGCACCGTATTTTGAGTCTTCTTCAAAGCCATTTCTTTCTTCGACATAACGCTCGAACATATTCATTTTGACGAAAATTGGAACTAATTTGTAGTTTGCAAGTTCGAATCCATTTGGAAATATTGAACAAAGATAATCTCTCAAAAACAATGTGATATAGTGAGTTTTACCCACTCCATTTTTGCCTGAAATATAAAAACTCTGATCAAGATTGACTTTATCTTCAAAGTCTCGTTTATCATCTGATAGTATTACTTTTTGATTTATTGAATTTGGTAATCTGTCGATTAATGACGAAATAATTTGTGGTTTTGTAAGCATAAAAAAGTTGGTTTAATTTGTGATGTAAGCACTTTGTTTTCCTTTATCTTTCGGCAAATATTCTTCCGATAATCCTTTCCAGCCTCTTTCGTATGCAAGATCTAACAATTCCGATATTTTGTTTGTATCACCTATTTTTTCAAATTCTCGTCTATGTTTTTCCAGTATTTCTTTATCATTTTTGCATTTCAATCCAGGTCGTATTTTCAAGTATTTCAAATATTTTTCAATTATTTCAGGATTTTTGTAATTTTCAGATACCCATTTTTCATAATTAAATTTATTTTCAATATTTGAATTTTCTTTTTTTATATTTTTTTCTAAAGTTATATTAACTTGTAAGTTATCTTGGACTTGTAAGTTAGAGTTTGATTTTGGAACTGGGGTCAGTTCTGTTTTGACCCCCACCCCCCTGTCATTTTGGAACTGGGGGCAGTTTGATTTTGGAACTGGGGTCTCCTCTTTTAATTTTCCTGCAATAGAAACGATTTCTTTCTCTGCAATGATCGTATAAAGATTAGAAGTTGATTCGTACTTAGATTCACCTTTCGGTATTTGATAACCTCGTGGCTTTTGAATTATTTGCTTTGTTTCTCTATCAATAATTTGGGCTTGAATTCTAATTACTCCAACTTTTTCAAGATAATCCAAGCATTTTATTACTTTATTTCGTCCAAACTTTGTATCTTTTTGGATTGTATCAAGATTGGGAAAACAAGTAAGCTCACCATTACTAGCTCGAAGACAGAGCGATTTGTTAAAAACCCAAAATGCGTCAGGATCTTGAATTACTTCGTAAGTTTTATTTGTAAAAATAATCATAAAAATTTCTAATTCTTCTAACTTAAAAAGCTAGTTGTAATCTTCTAAAAGAAGTTCAAAGACTACAACCAACTTTCTACTTTCTCATGCCCTATCGCAGAGCCTTACAAGTCCACTAAGCGAAATAATAAACGCTTGCTCGTCAAAACCTTCATCATCTTGCCACATTGCCCTAATTTCGAGATAATCTGCCAATGGCAGCCCTGCTACTAACAAATGCTCTTGATATAAAGTTGTTTCGAGTGTTGTTGACATAATTTAGGGTATAAAAAACCGTACCTTTATCAGGATTGTAGGTTTGTTGCTGTTCTAGCTTTTGATTTTACCTTTTATGCTGTTCAGCTTACCGAGGATTTATGTCAATAACTAGATTCAAGATATACAGTGACAGACATTCGCTGCTTGACACCCTGAACCCAATTATCGTTGGGGTTGGCGAAATAGCCACTTCGCTAATTTGTAGAGATCTCGAGAAACTCTAAACAAGACACTCGCTTGATTGTTATACAAGTTATTCTGTATTGAGTGGTTAGTTTAATTTTCCTTGTTTTAACTGTAGACAAAAACAAAAAAATAGTTTATAAATCTTTAAGAATTTACTTACTTTTCTCTTTATTACACAATCTTACAACCCTAACACGGGTCTGGACTGTGTTTTTTTTAATACCCTTTTTTAGATGATTCAGAATAGCAATTTAACTTTTTTAGAGTACAATTTTAATATTAATTACCATCAGGTATAT
>JAYTWQ010000203.1:0-1768 GCA_043743355.1 bacterium
GGTCGAGTATTATTGGATTCAGAATCTTCCAACAAATATTTTGCATCACTTATTAGGTAGATTAATTCTTCAACTAAAGTGCTAAACTTTGCAGAATAACCAGGTCTAACACTGTTAATTATTTGACTAACATTATGAAAATCAGCTTCGACATCTGGAACATAATTTCGAATCAAGTTCTCAAGATTATTCACAAGTGGTTGAAGACTCGAATCGTACTTATTATTTACTACAGTCACATCTATTTTGCTTATCAATTGTTTTGGAATTCTGTTTGCGTAATTAGGGCTAGATAACAATTCTTTGTTTCGTTCGATTCGATCAACCACCAAATATTGTGGCATTTGTGTTTCTCGTAATGATTTGAGAGCATCAATTATTTCAACTAACCCAAAAGATTCTAGTTTTGCGTCAATGGCTTTTCTAACGCCTTCTAATTTATTTTTTAGTCTATCAATCATATGTAATTTTTAAACATAAATTATTTTTGGAGTGTAGTCAAAATATCATTATTTGAAAAACAAGAAAGTATTTGACTTTGTAAAAAAAATGTGCTAAATTAAAACAAATCTGGTTAGTGACACAACCAACCCTCACTTTCTAACCTCAAAATATATGCCATTCTTTGATTTCTTTGAACCTCCGTCAATGCGAGAACCCGCCGTTCCTAGGGAGGCAATGTCTCGTGATGTCGTAATTGCTCGAGAAGTAGCTAATATGTCCAAAGCTGAATTGCGTGAGTACTATCTGGAGCACAAAGATTTTTACAAAACAAAAGATAACGACATGCCAATGTCAGAAGAGGATATTCGAGATTATTATGTTAGCCATCAAGAACTCAAGGAATTAGAAATTCAATTAGCTACCAGATCGAGTTATAGACGAAGTGAAATATCTTTGATGACCAATACGAGTGAAATTGTCTCTTCACTTTCACATTTGTCACCAGCAGAGCTAAGCAACATTGTAAAATCAGAAATTGCAATTGCCAAAAAACTAAATGACTATTCTAATCTAGATGCCAAGTATATTGAAGTTGCAGCCCAGATGTCCAAAGGCAAGATTAAATATATCCAGAGTGAACCAATCAATGATTTTGAATTTCGGAATAATCCAGAAAGGCTAAACTTAGAACTAAAAATCGAAAACATAGAATTACCCAACAATATTAAAGAAATTATCATTACTAAAAATGGCAATCCAGAACAAGTTGTAGCGTACGAATTCGATAGTGAAGGCGATTTGGTTTGGATAGAACAAGGTAAAGGATACTTTGACATAAACAAAGGATCAAAAGAAAATATATCTGGAAGTGGATTATCACATTCCTGGCTGGAGCATAAAAACAACTTTAGAGACATTGGCATTAACTCAGAGAAAGAATTAATAGAAATGTTCAATGAGGCTGTTAGAAATGGAGATAAAACAAACAACAGAGGTGGTGGTTATAAATATTCAATAAACATTAATACCAGTAGAAAATTGGTTTTTGCAACAGGCCCAAACGGATTTGTAATTACTGCATTCCCTGACAAAATAATTATTAATTAACTTATGACTAAAAATCAAATCAAATTACAAATAGACTATACAGTTACAAGCTGCATTATTTATGATAGTGGATTCCTTCAAGACAAAAAAGACTTATTATCTTTAGGCTTATCTAATGACACAATTAGATTAATGGACGCGCTTGGCACTCTCTTTGACCATCAATTAAATTGGGATTATCCAAACATTCCTCGAACTGATCTTACCCAAACATATT
>JAYTWQ010000204.1:0-7391 GCA_043743355.1 bacterium
TTATACATTTGAGATCCCCAGTCAAACTGAGGATGACAGTTATAAAATTGATAAAGAATATATATAAATTCAACAAATGCCCAGGTGGTGAAATGGTAGACACACTAGCCTTAGGAGCTAGCGCTTTCGGGTGTGAGGGTTCGAGTCCCTCCTTGGGCACCAAATATTATATTTAACAAAAAGAATTTTTAAATAAATTGACCCCGCCGCAAGCATAGAGGTATTGAGTAGACAAAATTAATCTTCTAAACGCTGCAAAGCAGCGAGGAATAAAAACCTTCAGAGATTAAATTTTAACCTGTTCTGTCATCCTGAACTCGTATCAGGATCTAAAATCAATTCATAAAACTTAATACTTTCTTCAAATACACTATTCACTTTGTAATCTTGAATAAAACATAAGATCTATAGCTAATTGTAACACGAAAAAGTATTCAAATTACGAAAAATAGTTTTAATTAACTATTCATATTAGGGTTTCGCTTCGCTCTGAATGACTACTGAAGCTTACTCAAATTACTTTATCTCAATATTAATTTCTTAGATTCTGAAACAAGTTCAGAATGACACAAAGCCAAGAACTAAAATAGTAATTCATAATTAATTATTTATAATTAAAAAGCCGTGGTGGTGGAATGGTAGACACAACGGACTCAAAATCCGTCGCTAGCAATGGTGTGGGGGTTCGAGTCCCCCCCGCGGCACCAAATTAATAATTATATTTCCTCTGGTTCCATCCGCTTTGATTGTAAAAAGTTTTACATTATGTATAGTTTAATTATATTCGGAATAATAAAATTAATTTTGAACATCCAACAAAACAAATCAATTCTGTTTCCAGTTATATCTATTATTGCCAGTTTATTATTGCCAATAATCTCAATAATATTGTACTTCATGACAATAATAATGTTTAATTCATTCGGACCATCGTATATCTAAAAAACATTAAGCGGCCGTGGCGAAACGGTAGACGCACTACCTTGAGGTGGTAGCGGGAGTAATCCTGTGGAGGTTCAAATCCTCTCGACCGCACCAAATCTAACTTTCATCAGCTTCAATGCTGTTTTTTTTATGACCAAAGATATAACCCAAATTCAATTCTCGGACAAATTCCTGATTCTCAGAGCTGTACTTTGTTTGATTGTTTTTGGTACGCACATACCCAAACAACTGTGGAATATCAAAATCGGGTATACTAATTTTAATATTTCTTTTCTTTTTTCTGGACACCTCGCTGTAGTTATTTTTATGATTCTATCAGGTTATTTGATCGGCAAACAATTTTACAATAACAAATATGATTCGAGCTTTGCAGGTTTTAGAAAATATGTAATTTCGAGAATCAAAAGAATTGTTCCAATTTATTATATCTCAATCGTAGTTGGATTGGTTTTTGCGTCGAGTGAATTTTGGCAAGACTCTAATTGGATGACTAAATTAATTCAATCCTTTCTTTTTGTTTATGATATTGATTCAAAACCTTACTTTGTAAACGGATTTTGGTCACTTTCAGTCGAAATGCAGTTCTACCTTGTTGCTCCAGTCATTTTTTGGATTTTGGACAAATTATATGGATTTAAATTTTATATTGGCACCGAATTTCTTAATATTAAAAATAAAGTTTGTATGCTATATTTCAATCATTCAAAGTTTCTGAATTACAGCCCCGAACGTCATCCTCAGCTTGACTGGGGATCTAAAAGAACAAGTAATAATCACAATCTTAAATCCAATATTCTAAACACAAATAATACAAGCAACATAGTATTTATAAAATTTACTTTATTCAGCATATTAATTTTCTTATGTGATTTACTAATTCGTAGATTCGTTGTCCCGAGCTTAGAAGTATCGCAGCTCAAGCATTTTTTGATTCACTTTTCTTATTTAATTTTTGGGATGAGTTTGAACTTTATTAGCTTGCGAAGCATTTACCTTCTGAAAAAATTTGATATTAACAAAAGGGTTTATTGTTTTTGGGCTATATTTGGTTTTATTTTGGTTGCATTAATTGATCAGAATTACAGATCTATACAAAATTACAAAGATACGTTCGATGGTTTTATTTTTATTTATTTTCTAAGTGTTGTGAGTGGCTTTCTAATTCTTTTGGCAGAAACCATCAATTCTCAAAAAAAATATTTTAGCCAAACAAATAATACCATAACAGGGATATTAGAAAAACTCGGTCTAATTAGTTATCCATTTTATTTGATACATCTAATTGTTATCAAATCATTACCGATCCAAACACCGTTCTTTATCGTTGTAAGTTTTGGAATTAGTGTTATTGTTTCATACTTTTTGGAAAGGCTTTCGAAACTACTTTTCACCCAAAACTCTGCCACTTAATTCTCGATAAAAAGTTGTTTTATCGCCAGCTTCATTATCATAACTTATTTTGATTGAATATTTTTGATTTGGAATAGCATCTTGAACAAACGTTGTGAACACTGAGGGATCTTCATTTGAGTTTGCAACTACTAATTCACCATCTTTGGTAAGGTTTGAAACAACCAGATTCGTTATATTTTCTGAGACAAATACATTGCATTTTTCATCGGATTTTTCGCATATCGAGACTTGAACAAGATTATCCGTAGAATTAAATTCAAATATACTTTGAGCTGGGGCACTATTTTTAAAAACTAATTTCTTTGTTCCATTTTCCAGAGCATCAATCTGAACATAGCAAATATCTTTTTCAAAATATGATTTGATCAGCGATTCTCCTGTTGTTACATTGCAAGCACCAGTTCTAAACCTCCAGATATTACTTGAATTAGAGTTAACAAAATTCTGTGCAAAGAGTGGAATAAAGTCAGTAGAAGCATTAGAAAGAGTATTTTTGCCTAAGTTTAAGTTTAATCTTGCTGTTTTGGAGAGTGCAATTTCACTAGCTTTGGCATCAATTTCAATGTTCAAAAAATTATTTTCACCTTCTATTTTGAGATTATTGCTATCTATGTCACCCAAGGTTAGTGAAAAATTTGCAATACCGTTTTGGATTGTAGTGTTTTTGTTTTTGCCATTATATGTCCATTGCAAATCACCTTTTTGAATTGGAAGGTTGTTGCTATCCTTGATAACAGAAGTCAAAACTTCAATATTGACTGTGCCATTGCCATTATCTGTAACACTCGAGCCAAGTTCAAAAGTTTGCGCAGCTTTGTCACTTTCAGAATTAACCAAATATGTATAAACACTATTACCAACTTTGAACTGAAGCATATTTCTTCGTGATAATTTACCGTCGCCAGAGCCCCAATCTAATGTACAAGATTTGTTTTCCAACACTGGATTGACTTCTTGCTCTATGGTTTTTTGACCAATTGATATAACTTTGAGGCTACACTGTTCGGTTGGATTCATAATATTAGTATAAAACAATCCCCTAACCCGCTCATTTTCTTTGATTTTGTTAGGTATAACTGGAACAACAAGCTCATTTTCAACCGAAATTTCATATGATTTTGAGGCAATTTCCTTATCTGCATCAATTAATTTGAAGCTAATTTCTTCTCCATTAATAAGACTAGAAGGGATTATAACTTCTCCGAACCCATCGATTATATCTAAAGGTAATTCAGTTTTTGATTTTGAAGAATTTTCAATTGAGATTATATACCCTTTCTGATTGAATGGATTCCCAAATTGATCTGTGAACGGACCAGCAATAACCTTGTTTGTTTTGTTGGGAAAAATTGGATAATTAGCAATATTGATATCTCCAAAATTAGTAGCTTTATCAGCTTTGAGCAAAAATTGAGAAGTCAGACTGAATTTGGGATTGGAAACTATTATGGAGCCTGATTTTTTGAGACTTTCAATCGAGAACTCGCAAACACCATCTTTGATTTCACCATTAGAATTAGTTCTGTTACCATCCTCTTCAACAATTGTATTTTCACAGGTTCCAGACTGAACAGGTTTTCCGTTCCTATAATTCAATCCCTTAATCTCAAAAACATTTTTTTGACCAAGCTTAAGTTCGGTACCAGGTTTGATACTGATTCCAGATTGAGCAAACCCAAAATTCTTGTCACTCATCTCAAAATTCAAAAACTCACTCTGCTGACCATTATCCAAAGTCGCAAAAACCTGATAATTCCCATCTAGATCAAAGTAATTTGCAGGTAGTTCAATCGATTCTTCAGAATTCTCAAATTGTATTGGATTATTGTTGATTGTTGAGATTTCTTGTACAATACCAGACTCAATTCTATGAATACTTATTTTGGCATTGATTTTATTATTGGAAACTATTATATTTGCGGCACTAGCCCCACCATTTGAACTAAAAGTTGAACTAGAACTACTCGTTTCTTCATTCTTAACCTTTTTTGAATTCACTTGAACACCACTTAATTTTAATTTTAGGGATTGATTTTTTTCTCCTCCAGAGACTTTTTGTACAGCCACAGAATTCTTAGATTTTGGCAAATAAGAAAAGTTCTTTTCGATTGGAGACCCTATCAATTTGAGTTGATATATTCCAGCTCCACCATTAATTTCAAGATTGGAAAAGCATTTTTTGTTCACAATATTAGTTTGGAATTGTTGGAGTACTGAACCATTTTGCAAAACTTGAAATGAACACTTATCTTTTTCATTAACTATTTTGTTAATCTCAACTACATTCTGAGCCAAAACTGCAATTTGACCATTGACCGAACCAGACCCAAAAGGCAATTCCAAAGCTGAGTTGGGATTAGCTCTAAAGTCCGTTCCAGGCACTTGACCAGTCGTATTCTTGACCTCAAAATCAACAATTTGACTCGCTGGATTTTTATCCTTGTCAAAGAACATTGCACCATATTTGCCAGTTTCTAACTTATCGTAACTAATTAGGCATTGCCCTTCAATATCACTTTGGCATTCTAGTGTGTTAGCTACTAATTCTCCAGTGTTCTTATTAGATATTGACAGTTTGACTTTGTTTTTGTTTTCGGAATTAAAATTTTCTAAACTAAAAAATACTTTTTCTTTTGAAAGGTATTCTAGTTTGTCAGTTTTTAAATTTGGTAAAGCTCCAATAGTCGCACCTCCTTCACCCAATTTCAAAAGTATTCGGTTTGAAGTTGTTTCAAGCTGCCCTTGTTTGGTGTCAAAAATTACCTTCGCCATCAAACCAACATTTGGAAGTGCTTTATTTCTGAATCTGCCTTTAACATTGAGAATTACAGTAGAGTTTTTTTTGATTGGGAGTAGAGAGAATGTAGTTGAATTAGTTGGTTTGATTATCTCTCTCGAATCTTGATAGTTGATTTGACTCCAGCTTACACTTTCTTTAGTACTATAAAAATCTAAAGTGGTATTGGTCAAATCTTCAGTCAAACTTTGATTAGTCAATGTCAAGGTGCCATCTATAATACTGTTCTGTAGAATTGCATCAATGTTATTAAGTTCAAAATTAGCTGCAACAGCAACTGGAATATTAGAAGCCTGTGCAATATCAGTGTTTGGTTTGAACAACAACAGACCTACACCTCCAGACACAACAATATAAAAACCTACAATCGAAGCAATAACTTTGGTTTTCTTTCGTTTGAACAATGTCAAAAAAAAGTTCTGTGGCTTGGTAGGTAGTGACCTAATTGCGTAATGTCTGTGTGTATTCATAAATTCTGTATTTATTTTTTGAATTTTGTTTGTGTATAGATTCTGATTTTTATACTTTCGGAGTATATCATACTTTTTTTGGTTGCGCAAGTAATTGGCTGGGAATGTAGTTATGAAGTAGAAAGATCTTGTTTTAAAATTTATTTTTTATAATAATTAGTTTGGTTTTAAATAGCAATTAGGACTGGATTTGTAAAATTTGACAATTGGATTTTTTTGTGATAAGATAAAAATAAATTCAATTTAAATTTGAATAAAATACTCATTAATCACATGTCACAAGAACAATTCACCAACTCTTTCCAAGATTTTCAAGAATCTGCATCACTTATTACAACTGAAGCTCAAAATAGATTTAATAATTATCTGCCACCAATCTCACTTCCATTCAACTTAGATACTTCTTCATACGATTCATTGATAGATTACAAAATAAAAGTGAGAGGAGGTATGATTTCAAAAAGTGTTACAGCCAATCCGAATAACGATCATAGTTCATTTGACCAAATAAGTTTCAACACATTAAACGGTTCAGAAAAAATCAAAACTGGTGGTTGGGTTATGAACGGTGACAAAAAAACCACAAATAATCCTGAAAGATTAATAGTATCAATTAATGCTGGACACGCAGATAAAATCCATAATTTGAAAACCCTAAAAGAACTATTGGATAATAACAATTGTCCAAACAACCAAAGAGAAAAATTGCAAAAAAAATTGTCGCGACTCGAAAACGATTTGATTACTTTGAACACTCAATTAATAAATTTTGTAAAGTCTTCCAATAATGCTTGTATTCAAGATATCTCACCATACATGTTTACTACCAAAATTGAAAATTTATATGATATTGACGCTTGTATGTCGGAGTTTGCAAGCAATTTTTCGGCTTATAACACCATTTATCAACCATTGCTAAGAAGCAACAAAGATTCTACCTGGGTAGAGACTGGTAGTTTGACATTCACGACTAACAATATTAGTGAGAGAGAATTGATTTTTGCACCTTCTCAAATGTCCATAGATGCTTCTGGTTTACACACCCTCCGAAAAGAAGGAAAGACATTCCATTGTTTGAATGGTACAATGTACTCAACATCTCGTCGCGGTCAATACAATTATGCAATTGGTAACATGTACGGCCCTTCGTTTGCTACTCCAGAGTCCAGATTCGAAGATGCCAAAAATAGTCTTGCAATCTTAAACCAGCTCAACGAGAAACACAGAGTCTTTCAGATTGGAGATGGGAATAATTATGGAGTCAAAATCAATACGGAGAATGGTCATGATAAAATGATCGCAGATTTGCTAATGTCTTTGGCTCCACTTCAAAAACTTAGAGCTAGAGACGAAATAAAAAAGATTGCAGAATATTTCAAACTAGAAGAAGATTTACCAAATGACTTTAGAGTTACAGTTCCCAACAAAGGAACATTCAGGAAAGAAGGAGGAAAAGGTTTGAAGCCCTTTATCTTTCAACGATTGGCAGATATATTAGATTTGCCTCTTGATTACGTAATTTCGTCTTACCCTAGAATTGTAAAAACTAGTACCGAGGTCTGGATGAGTGATCACAAAGGACTTGTTGTGATTGATAAACATCCAAATTTCTTTATGAGAGGTCTAGACTCATTATTAGATCAGTTACCAGATGGTTTCGGGAGATAAGTTAGGTTTAACTCATCAATATTTGCAAGTTAATATATTTTGAATGTGTAAGATTCTTTTGTCTGTGACTTACAATTTTCTAAATTGACATTCTGACA
>JAYTWQ010000205.1:0-4646 GCA_043743355.1 bacterium
GTACTAATTATTGTGGCGGCCCGTTCTCGAAGGTATCTCAATAATGGATTCCCAACTAGGATTCCTTGACCAATCGAAGCTACAGTTTTTCCTCTTAAATTCAATTTTGAATCAAAAAAGTTATCTAAATCCACATTATCAAAAAAGTTCTCATCTGTGATAGCATTCTTTTCTTTTCTCATCATCATTTCCTTGAGAATCAAATCAATTGCTCCGATTGTAGGTGGCAGGAATTCCTTATCCCAAAGCAGTGAAGAATATTCTGACAATAAATCCACGTCTGATTCTAGTGATGTTTTTGCCACAAGATGGTTGAATTTGGACGGCAATGGTAATTGGAAAATAAAACCTTCTTTGTTATCCTTAGCTTTATCCAAAAGATTCTGTAGTTCTAATTCCGAAACATTTTCGTCAAAATGGTGATGTTGGACTTCGACGCCGATTTCGTCACCAATCTTCTTTTTTGTATTCACGTATTTGGTTGAGGAGGTAATATCTCCGATCTGCACAATGTTCAGAACACACTTTTGGTCGAGGGTATCAAACTTTGATTTTAGGTAAGTTTTGAAGGTTTTTTTGAGCTGGGAATTAGAGTAGATCATTGGTTTTATTAAGCCTCAGTTTGGTTTTTCTGTCAAAAGTTAAGAAAAAATTATTTTAATTGCCAAATATATGATATTGATTTATGTTTAAGGAATGTTGGATAATGTCAAGATAAGTAATTTTAAAGTAATTGAAAATGTTGGTCTGACTCTTAAAAAACTATCTAATATAAACTATCTTGTCGGTAAAAATGGTTGTGGTAAGAGTAGTGTGTTGGAAATTTTAACTTTACTAAAGCTCTATAAGGTAAATAATATAATCAGAACTCAAAGAGAACGGTATCTAGATATATTTATTAATATTGGAAATACTTCGTGGGATTATGACGACAGGGTTATTGGTGAAGATTCTGGCTATTTGTCCGTTAAGGGTCTAAGCTTATATTCAAAAAGTACACAAAATAGAATAATTTTTGATCTAAACTTGATAAGAAATATTACTCTCCAAAATGAATATGGAAACTTTATTGATATTTCAAAATTTAGTTTGTTTGATGAATCTCATTCATCTCTGGTAAATATTATTGAAGGTGATGAAAACTGGAATGTAAATAATAACTTACATGAAATTAAAGTATTTTATTTTACCAATAGAATTATATCAAGATTAAATTTTGTTACAACGCAAAATATTCATCCCTGGCTTTATAAAGAATACAAAAAAATTATTAAAGAGTTTATTCCTAATTTTGAGACGGCAGTTTCAGATTCTCACATTGTAGTTGATATTCAAGAATTAAATTATACACAGTTATCAAGTGGTGAGATAAATATATTAGAACTAATAAACAACATATTCCTGAGCGATTTTGTAAGCAGTCCATGTTTGTTTTTAATTGATGAACCAGAAGGCAATTTACACCCTAAGTTTCAAAAGTTAATTCCATTAATACTAAACAGAATTTCATTGTTATGTGAAGAAAAAGATTTTGTTCAGTTCATAATCTCAACTCACTCACCATTTATAATTAGTGCGGCAGCTGAATTTTACGATTCGCAAAAAGTTTATTTGATCGAAAATGGCCAAACTGTTGATCTTGGGGGTATTTTGGGACAGGGGCAAGATGGATATTCTGGTGGTGAGTGCTTGTTGGCTGTTAATAAAATGTTAGGAAGTGATTTAAATGATATAGCACCTCATTCAATTATTTTTTGTGAGAGAACTTTAAAATTGTTTTTGGAAAGTCTTTTTGAATTCAACAAACCATTAAGACCAATTATATTAACAGATAAGGCAGGTGGTTCTGATGAACATATTAAAATAATGACGGAAATATTTGATTCAGTTAGAAAGGCTGATAAGGTGAACTTGTTGGATTATAAAATATATGGAGTAATTGATAAGTGTGGTAAAGAAGAACCCTGGAAAAAACAGCTAGGAGATAAACTTATGGTTTTGAATGAAGCAGAATTAGAAAGGCTTTATGATATTCAAATTGTAAATAGTTTCCTAAAATCTAAAGGTTTACCTTTTTGGGATAAATTAGTGAATAAAGAGTTTGCCAAAGACTATTGTAAAATTACTAAAGTTTCAAATACAATAGAAAAAAGTAATTTGAAAGTTGAACTAGCAATTTATATGGGAACTAAAACTTCAAAAGAACAATTTAAAATATTTTGTCCTGAACTCCACGACTTAATCTTCACCTAAATTTATGCTCCAAGAACTTATCAACGACTACAAATTCAGAATCTTTTGCGAATTGGGTGGAGTTTGGGATGAGGTTGAATTACTAATGGAGGGTGAAAATAGCTATGATGCTAATTTTGTTTCTGAAAGTGAGGGGATTCTGAAACAAGTTCAGAATGACGGTGGTAAAGGTGATAAAGAGGTGAAAGAGTTTATTTTGGAACTAATCAATAACACTATTGTAGATCAATCCGAATTCACACGGCGAGTCCAGGAATACGAAAAGAACAATCTTGATCCAGAGATTCTATCGACTTATACGAAGTTAGGGATTCCGCAACCAGAACAGAATTTACTTTTAGAAAAGCAGGGTGTTTTGTCATCTTCTGTAGCATTAGACTTGATAATTGATTCTGAATCAGTACACACGAGTTTCCAAAATGAACTAGGCAGGCTTGGAATAATATTTTGTCCTATCTCTGAAGCGGTTATTAATCATCCTGAATTAGTCAAGAAGTATTTGGGTTCTGTGATTCCATTTACAGATAATTTTTATGCTAGTCTCAACTCCGCTGTATTCTCTGACGGATCGTTCGTGTTCATTCCGCCCAATATAAGTTGTCCTATGGAATTGTCTAGCTACTTCCGTATCAACTCCAGTGGGACGGGGCAGTTCGAGCGGACTTTGATCATTGCATCCGAGAATTCGTATGTAAGTTATCTCGAAGGTTGTACAGCACCGCAGAATTCAGAACATCAATTGCATGCAGCGGTGGTAGAGTTAATTGCTCTTGATAATGCAGAGATCAAATATTCTACAGTTCAGAATTGGTACTCTGGAGACAAAGAAGGTGTTGGTGGGGTTCTTAATTATGTAACCAAAAGAGGAATGTGTAAAGGTCGAAACAGCAAGATTAGCTGGACACAGGTTGAGACTGGCTCAGCAATCACCTGGAAATATCCATCAGTTATTCTCAAAGGTGATAATTCGGTTGGTGAATTCTATTCTGTTGCAATGACTGACAATCAACAGCAGGCGGACACGGGTACAAAAATGATTCACATTGGCAAGAATACTAGATCAAAGATTATATCCAAATCGGTTTCACTCGGGAATAGTTCCAATACTTATCGTGGCAAAGTTCAAATATCTAAAAACGCCGAAAATTCCAGGAATTATACTCAATGCGACAATTTGTTTGTCGGTTCTCAAGCTAAAATCATAGATTCTGACATAGATAATTTGATTAATAAACTCCAAGGTTAAGCTATTCTAAATCCAAAACTAATCTCAAATTTTCAACCGAAAAAGCATGTTTTAATTTCTCTTCAAAAGTTTGGTTGAGTGTGTCTGATTTGAAAACTAGTTGGAATCCTTCTGGACAAGACTCATCTTCTAACACTCCAAAAGCAATTTTGCCGCTCGTTCGTTTTGTTTTGAGTCTTCCTGCCAGTGTTATTCTGTCTCCTTTGACAAAGGTGCGGTTCATGCCTGAGCTTTCTTCGTTTTCATCTCTAGGTTCCAGATATTGTGTTAGGAACTTTTCTTTATCTTCTTTATTTTTGGAGCCGTTCAACACAAGTAGACTTTTAATTTCGTCTAGAATTTCGTTATCATCTTCCTCCTCCTCTTTGTCTGTTATTTCTTCATCATCTGGGTCAATTCCCATCTGTCTTGCGGTATGTCTAAAGTGGATTTTTTCTTCTAAGGTTTCGAGTAATGAAGGCGGAAACATTGCAAGGCTCAAAAAATACTCTAACAAAAAATTATCCTCATCAGGATCTAGCTTACTAAAGTCAAACTTGTGAACAAGGTCAAACCAAAACTTTACAAAACCAATGCTAAAATCTCGGTGTGAATCAACAGGGTATGGGTCAAAACCTTTGGCACGAAGTTGGGTTGCCTTGTCGTTGCGGAGTGTTCGTTGGAAGTCGATTGATGAAGAGTTGATCGATTGTGAGTTTTGCATATGGGAGGTGTTTAAATTTGGTGAGTTGTCATCGAGAACTTGTTTCAGCATCTAAGAATAGCTGCAGTACGTAAAATTAATCTTTTGTTTTGTTGAGTGTTGTAGTAGTTTACTAGCAATTGAAGTTGTAAATATTCATTTTGTTCAATTCAGTTTTCAAAATGAGGGGATTCTGAAACAAGTTCAGAATGACAGTTGAGTAGGGCTTTTAACTTAATTCTTTTTATATCAACCCAAATTTCTAACTAATTGTCAAATCATTAACTGAGAACTTATCTATTCCAGTGAGAGTCAGCTGCGTTCCTGTCGATATTATCCAAACTGCATTATTCGTTATTTCGTTCAGAATTATTGCTTCCCGTTTTTCATCTAATTCATTAAAAATATCATCCATAAGCCAAATTACGTTCGAATGTTCAGTATTAATCTTTTTACAAAATAGCA
>JAYTWQ010000206.1:0-1965 GCA_043743355.1 bacterium
TTTTTATGATTACGACAATGGAAGAATTGCAAAAATACACTGATAACCAAATAATCGAAACTGTTTTGGATGGTCAAAAGAATAACTACTCTGAAATAGTCAATCGATACCAACACAAACTTTTGGTTTATTTGGCTAGATTGTTGAATCTCAATCAAGAAGATGCCAAAGATTGTTTGTCAGAAACTTTTATTAAAGCTTACCAAAACCTTGCACTTTACAATGCTTCCTTAAGTTTCAATAGCTGGATATATCGTATTGCTCATAATACTGCGGTTGATCTGATCCGCAAAAAATCCAAATATTACTCAGTTGATTATGAAACTATACCGATAGCAGCCCAAACCAAATCAGAAGAAAACCCATACAAACAGAATTTGGAAACTGTTCTGAGTTTTATGAAAATTGATGACCGCAACCTTTTGACACTTTTTTACCTCGAAGAATTATCGCTTGATGAAATGTCGGACATTCTAAAAACAAAACCAAATACGATTGCTGTAAAACTCAAACGAGCCAGAGAAAAAGCAAAAATCATTATATCAACAAAACTCAAAAAATCATTTAAGAATTAACAATCTAATCTAGTCTTTATGTCCAAGAAAAAACACCTAAAATCTGGCCTTATCCAGCCAACCAAAAAATGCATCTCCAAAAAAATGAACGACGACGATCTGTCGATTATAACTATGCAATCAAGCATAACCCAATCAGAATATACTTCAAATCAAAATTCTGGTTTTGCTGAAGATATGCAAAATAAAAAAAGTAAAGGTATTGATTTTTTGGATGGAGTATATACTACCAAACCTAAGATTGTTCAGAACAATTTTGCTAAAAGTGATTCTTTAAACAACTTGAATTCCAAGATGGAAAATGATCTATCTATTCCAGATTCTCAATATGATCGGGATTTTTCTTTTGAAATAATGAACAAAATACAGAATGTACAACCCAAAACTAGGTTATATGCCAAGTTTCGTTTGATTTTGTTAATTTCTGCAATTATTTTGATTGGAGTTGTTTGTGTTATTGCCTTAGCTATATTTGGGTACGATTTGCAAGAAAAAATTTCGATCTTTGAATTTGCAGGTAATCCGATAATGGAAATTATATTTAGCTTTTTGTTTGAATTGTTATTAATGGTACCGGTAGGATTATTTTTAATTTATTTTATTTATCGACACACAGATTGGAAATTTGCCAAAGAAAGAATGGGAATTCTGCTAATTAGTTCTATGTCAATTATAGTATTCAGTTGCGGGCTCGTCTCATACCTAAAAACGGTCGAAGATAATAACCCAGTTAGGTTGCAATTTTCTAATTTTAGGCAGCGGCTTCGGAATCCTTCAAGAATCAATCCTCCACATATTAAAGATCCGATTGAAAAAGGTGGTAAGAATCTGCCTCCAAAACTTGATTATTATTATGGTACGATAATCAAAATTGAGAACGATCAAATCTATATTCAGCAGGCAAACGATTCTAATTCACAAGTCTTTACGCTAGTGAACAAAATCCCACTCAAAGTATCTCAAAAAGTTGTGGTTGGTTACGATAATCAAAATGGCACTTTGGTTATAAAGCGAATCAAAGAAATTAGATAGTACTTCTGATTATACTTTTAACATTCAAAATTTCTGATTGAAGCCTCAACGCTCGTCATCCTAAGCTTGATTGGGGATCTCAAAATTGTTACTTTGTTGTTTTATTTAAATCTAATATTCTAGGTATATAAATTATAAATCAAAGCACAAAAAAACCTCCAATGAAGGAGGTCTCGATTCTATTTTTAATTTGAAACTAAAGATTAGATGTCATTGATCCGTTCCATTCGTTTGAATTAAAATTGAATTTTGATTTTTTATTTGATATAACTACACCTATGATAAGAGCACAAATTGCTGCAAGAAATGCTACAATGTAATTCATTCCTCCAGTACGTATTGTAGAAAAGTCAGAATC
>JAYTWQ010000207.1:0-1725 GCA_043743355.1 bacterium
TTTCTATAGAAGCAAATACGACTGGTGAAATTGGAGCATCTGCTGTTTATAAGACTGGAGATTTTGGTGTTCAGCTCAATGGTTCCGTTAATAATGGAGAATCTAACGGTTCTGCTAAAATATATTACAATCCTGATCAAGGTTCTCAAAATTCTTTGAATGAATACAGAAAAAGACTTGGCGAACAAAGTTCTGAGGTTCAAAAAATTCAACAAGAAAGCCAGTTGATTAAAGCTAGAAAAGAAATGGAATTGTTTGTTATTGAGGGTTGCGTGAATGAGTCTGTATCTTGTGATGAAAATCTTGAAAAGTTTATTTTGACATTCCCAAAAGAGAAGCAAATTAAAATTAATCAATTGTTATTGACAAAAATTAATGGATTAAAGGCATCTAAGAAATAACTACCACACCAAACTACTCTCTTCAAATGTTGGGGCAGCTTGAGAATATCGTGACACATTAGTCTCGAAGAACGCTCCTAGTTCTTGATTGATTTGAGTGTATTCGTCGATCCATGGGAATGGGTTATATACTTTGTATTGTCTAGGCAATCCTATTCCTTGCAAGATTACGTCACCGAGGAATTGTGAGTACTGTGCTAGGTTAGCGTTGTTAATACCTAAGAATCCGTGTCCAATGATAGATGTACCCCAGTCAATTTCTAGTTGCACAGCTGCTTTTACTTTTTCAATCATTTTATTTTGGAATTCTGGTGTCCAGATTCGCGGATTTTCCTCTTTCAAGATATTAAATACTCTGATTATCATATCTCTATGTGTGGCTTCATCTCTGTTGATTAGCCCGATTAATCTTGCAGAATTTTGCATTTTGCCAACTCTTGATAAAGAATAAAACATCAGGAAAGAAGAATAAAAGAAGAGTCCTTCAAGCAAAATATTATTAACAAGAGCTTCTGCATAGATCTGATCGTTTTCAAGGGTTCCAGTTTTGAAACTTTCGTCCATGATTTGGTTAATCGATTCACAGATGTGATCAAGCTTTGCTTTGAGCTCTGCGTCGGTTCTATATCTTCCATAAGTTTCGTCAGGTGAAAATCCTAGTAATTCAATCATTCGATTGTATGAAAGAACGTGAATTGTCTCTTCAAAAACCTGTCTTATCATAAGTAAAGAAATCTCTGGAGCGGTGATCTGCCTTGCAACTGCATGAGTCAAAGAATAGGTCTGAACAGTGTCAAGATTAGAAACAAACGAAAGCGATCTCGCAAAAACCTCTCGCTCTGTCTCTGTCAAATCATTAGACTTCCACATTGCAGCGTCTTCGTTGAGATTGACCTCAGCTGGATGCCAGGAGTTGGAATACATGGTGTCAAAAAACTTGTCGGCAAACGGATATTTGTAGGGCAATAGTTGGAGCATTCCAGCGGGATCTCCGTTGATAACTTGTCGTGCTGAGATGATTTGTGAAGTTGATTGTGTGGTGTTAGTGTCGATTTTCATAATAAAAATAAATTGTTAAACTTTTTGGACTAAAAAGCTGGCTACTGCTGATTCCCAAAGTTATAATATCATAAAGAAAAAATGAACTTTTGTCTATAGTCAAAGAAAGCTAGTTTTCAAGCCAAAACTGAGTTTTTTATCCATATATAGTTTTTAAAATAAATCGAATCAACTGTATATTGTGGTTGTTGAACTTTGTATGGCAGTCTGATCAATTAAATATTATTTTTTAGAGAAAATTTGTTCCTAATGTCATATTCGCATG
>JAYTWQ010000208.1:0-6247 GCA_043743355.1 bacterium
TAATTATACATCTTTTTCCTCCAAGTACTACATAGTCTGCCATATATGACTGCCCTACATTGATAAGAAAACCTTGAAATTCCATCAATTAAAAGTGCAAATAGAACTGAATAAATTGAAATTCCTAAAATGTTTAGTATTGTTTTTTTCATATTGTTAAAAAATTTAACCTAAATTAAAAGCCGAGAATGATTTTATTTGGTGCAAAAAAATAAATTATAATTCCTCCAATGATGACTAGAATCCATAGTATAAGTACACACCTAAAAGGCAAAAAAAAGTATTTATTAAAAGTTTTTTCTATTAAATTAAAAGTCTTTTTAAAAATATTTGCTCCTTGATTAATGGATTTGTTGTGAAATTCAAAAATTGACATAATTTTGATTTGTATAAAAGAGACCTTGTCAAAATTAACTAACAAGGTGAAAAACAAAAAAGTGTATTAATATTGGTTATTATTGTTAGTTCCTTCTAAAGGAATCCAACACCAATAAAGTGGAAGAGGTAGACTACGAGCTGCAACAGCTTCTGAACCATATTTTCGTTGGCAATAAGCTGTCTGATTGCCTGAAAAAGTGTTAAGTCTTTCTACAACTTTATAAACCCGATTATTAAAGATTTTAATGAAGGGGTTTACAGATACATTAGCATCTGCAGGTTTTGGTGATAAAGCAACTGTTGTTGCCATAAAGGTAAGACCTAGAACAAGCGTTTTGAATTTCTTCAAAATAATTCTCCAAATAAATAAAGTGTTTTCGTTTCGTCGTCGTAGGTCGATTTTAATTAACCAATAACAACAGTTATGCGATTCCATTGAAGGAGTCAAACAACTATGTTATATCATGCAAAAAAAAGGATTTTGTCAAGGAATATTGAATTTGATTTTAACTTGAGCTACAAAAGTATTTATTTACCCTCTTTAATTATTGATTCTATTGTCTATCAGAGCTTTCAAAAATATTAATTGTACCCTGTCAAAGACTCTTATATCTAATTCTTAATTAACAACAGTTGACATTTTGCACCGTTCGTAACATAATTCTCATATTCTATTATGACTTCTGCATATTCATACCAAAACAGTAATATACAAAAAACCTGGATTCTACTTTTTTTATTCGTTGGAATTGTAAGTGGTTTGTTCTATGGATTTGGTGTTTACACTCGTAATCCAATCTTTGGTGTTTTGGGACTAGTTGTCAGTCTTGGACAAGCAGTTTTTGCGTATTTTGGTGGAGAAAAGCTAGCTTTGTTGTCAGCTGGAGCAAAAGAAATCCAATACGAAGACTCACCCCAAATTTTTGAGATGGTAACTAATCTGAGCCGCGTTGCAGGAATCCCAGTCCCAAAGGTTCACATTTCACCAGATCCATCTGCTAACGCCTTTGCTTGTGGTCGAGATCCAGCTCACGCTAGTATTTGTTTTAATCAAGGAATATTAGACCTATTAAACAAGAATGAACTCGAAGGAGTGATAGCTCACGAACTATGTCATGTCAAAAATCGTGATACACTCGTGATGACTGTAACAATGGTAATGGCAAGTGTAGTTAGTTTTATTGCTGATTCTGGAATGAGAATGATGTTCTGGGGCGGGAATAATCGAGACGATAATGAAGGAGGCAATAATCCAGTTGTCATGATTCTGTTCGTTATTGGGATAGTGCTTGCACCGTTTGTTTCGTTATTAATTCAGATGGCAATTAGTCGACAGAGAGAGTTCCTTGCTGACGCCTCTGGAGTGGTTTTGACACGATATCCACAAGGATTGATCGGAGCATTGAACAAGCTGTACGCATCACCAGTTCCAACCAATCACTATTCGACTTCAACCTGTCATTTTTATATTGCACCGCCCAAGCAGCAATTCGGAGAAAAATTCAAAAATTTCTTTAGCACACATCCGAGCATCGAAGATAGAGTTGAAAGACTAACTAAGATGGGTTAATTATTCTCATACTCTTTGTTTTCGATTGGCTTAAAGGCTTGATCAAATTCTTGTTCAAAACCAATAGTTTTAATTTTAGCTGAATCTATTTCGTTATGAAGGTATCTTATCTTTCTAAAGTTGTCTGATAATAACGACTGCAATCTTTTTGGATATCTAACTATTGCGTTTGAAAATTTTATTATTTTTTCATTAAGTTTTCGAATCTCAATATCAATTTCCTTGATTCTAGGTTGGGCGTGTTCTCTTACTTTATTATTTTTTTCGAATTGTAATTTCTGGATTTCTAACTGAATCTTAACAATTTTTTCCTTGTATATTCCTATTGCTTCACAATGTTGTGCAGAAGTTTTGTTGAATTTTGCAACCAAATATTTTTCCTGTTCTTCAGAAAATCCACCATTTAATTCCTCCAGTTGACTTAGTTCCTTTTGTAGCTCCAAAATTGTTGCAACAGCTTCTTTCATTCTCACTTTAATTGCAGTCTCGGCAGCTAGAACAGCACGGTCTTGATCGAATCCGTTACTTTTATACATTTCAATAATTTCCAGTTTTTGTGGACTATGATTTTTTTCTACATTTTCAAACTGATGGACCTGTAAGGAATTCAAATCTTTAGTATCAAGGCTAGGAAGTGCTGTTAAAAGATTAGTTAGCTCACCCGAGTCACCATACATTTCTTCAAAAAAATGTGATTTATTTGGGTCTGTCTTAGTATCGTAAGAGTCTTGAATCTCTGTTGTCAAATTATTAGCGATAGTGGTGTGAGGTTCCAAAATTCTGGACTTTTTTATACCAGCTATTAATTTTGAATTAGTATCAGTTGGACTAACGTCTTCTCTATTAATACTCGATTCATAATTTTCCAAAGCCAAGCTTCTGTCGACAGTGGCTAAAAAATCTCCTATTCCTTTAATAATTTCGGACATATAATATTTTAATTTTGGTTATTTTTGGAATCATGTTGGTTAGCAAAGTGAGATGCAGTAATCATCCGCAAATTCTTTAGCTCTTCAATGTATTTTTGATTAATTTGCCTAGGGTCATTTTTGACAATTTCTCTAAGTTTGGCTTCGTACCCTTCTACAACAATTTTTCTTACTCTAAGCTGACCAGACTGAGTCAAGCTATCTTCATATCTAAAATTTTCATCAAAAGGTGGTAATTCAATATCATCAGTAGTTTCAAGAGGTGGAGGTAGCTGGCTAAGAATTTCAGGAATTATATTTGGATTGTCATCAAATACCAAGGCGTCAAACTCTTCTTTTTTCATACTTTCCAAAATTTTTGGACCATATTTTTTTATCGCTTTATTTGCAAAAGGAAATTCATTACTTTTTATTGAATAATCTTGTATATTTTCTGACATATTACATTGTAAATTTTAATAATTATACCATACATTTTTTGTTTACGCAAGTCTTTACAAAACCATTACATTAAAGGGTTTATAGTTGCTTGCTTTATTTACATCCATAAAAATATAAGCTGTTATACTCAGCCCAATACCAGGATTACAACATATTAAAATTCCTATCATGAGGGGTGGCAAAACGAAGTTTTGACGGGGTGTTTTTATTCAGTGCAAAAGTTGATAATAGATCAAGTGTATATAGTTTTAATAAACAATTTTTAATTCTCAACTATTTTCTTGATTGCCATCGTCAATTTTTTCTTTTTTTTGTGGGATTCCTTGATATATTTGATTGCTTCCATGAATATTTCTGATTTGCCTAATTTTGCCCATTTGCTAATTATGTCTAAAATTTCATTATAATCACCAGTAGTAAGAAAATCAGACCAAACTCGAATTTGACCGTAGATCTTTACATCAATTTCATCACGTTTTTCTGGCATTAAAGGGCAGACATCAATCAACATTCCAGCGTCGAATTTGTCTAGGTTATCTGTCAAGAATCCCACATACTCAGACGACATCACAAAGTCCAGCCAAAGCTTGGAATTATTTTCGTAATCTCGCTTGAGTCTTTCAAGGATTTTTGCTTTAGTGTCTTCTGACAAAGTTGCTGAGAATTTGTTAATTTCTTCATTATAATCAGTTGTTAATTTGGCTCGACGCATTCCCCATAGTTCGGACCAGAATTTGAGTTGTGTTGATTCTGAGAATTGAGACAATAATTCCTGCCAAAAATTCCACCACACTTTGCCACCAAGCCGAAGAGATGGATTGACTAGCAAAAATACTTTTTTTTCGTATTCAAATATTCTAAGTCGTTTTTCAAAATCAATTCTTAACTCATTCAAAATAATTTTACTAAGCTCTTTTTCCCTATACAGTTCAAAAATAATTTTTTCAAACCAAAATAGGTTTGTACTTGATCTTTCAAAATATTCAGTGAATTTGCCTGTAATTTCGTTGACCTTACGCCCAGTTTCAGCTTTGAATATATTGTTCAGAATCGAACCTTGTATCAATTTGTCCATTTCGACTGGATTTTTGGTTCCTAGGAATTCATTGTCAAGATGGTTGCAGACCGCAATAATGTGCTTACAAATTCCCCCACCAGCAAGAAAATATGCACAGTTACAAACAGCAGATTGCTCAAGACCCAAACTTAACTTATCAAGATTATTCCTACCAAGCAAAAGATGCAAAACTGGAATCCGAACTCTTGTTTCCTCGCTTTCGTTCATTTTGTATTCTCGCCAATTCTCAAGTAACATTCGGTTGAATTGAACAACATTCCCATCAAGATAATATCTTACGCCTCGCTTGAATATGTCAGTAGAAACCAATTGTTGAACGCTAGAAAGATAACTAAACATATTCGAATTATATCAATTCAATTTTTTTTGGTCAAAAAGAAAAACCCTTAAGCGGATTAATTATTTGGTTTTTTTGGGTTTAATGTATTATTTAAAAATTCCTGTGCCACTGCTCTGTTCCTTGACATCCTAGCATCAATTAAAGATTTGTAGTCTGGTGCTTCTGGTGTATTTGTTTGTTCGAGCTTACTTTTGGCTTCTGGTATTGCGATATCAGCAAGAAGTTCTTGTCTTAAAATTTCTAATTCAGCTTCAGTTGAGATTTTTGGTTGTTGAGTGTTTGTTTCTTTAGGCATAATAATATATGTTTACAATTTTTATGTTAATTTGATAACTTTTTAATTATATCATACTTTTTTTTGTTACGCAAGTTATTATGATTATTTACCTATCAACACACGCTTTTTGGCGAATTCAAATTCTACAGAAGATAACACACCTTGTATTTTGAGTTGATTTAATCGCTCTAATTCATCGATTATATTTGTATTTTTATTTTGCGGTTGTGGATTCCCGATCGAGCCGGGAATGACGTTCTTTGATCCAAAATTCGGATTCATTGAGTTTTGAAACGGCTGCTCTTGTTGGAATCGAGCCATGGACTGACGCTCTAAGTTGCCGTATTCATTCTCTTTTGGACCAGAATTAAAATGCGGTTTGTCAATTATTTTGCCAGTCGCTTCAAAATGCCTTTCTTGTTCGATACGATTCTCGATTTCTTCTTTGAGTTCGTCGGACCTACTTACAGAATGAAAATTAATATTAGTCGTATCATTACCCGTATCAAAAGAAATATTATGAATCCAAAAGAACTTTTCGAGCTGAATATTATTAATTTTGTAATAAGGTATTTGACTTTTCTTTTTGAAAATAATTCCTTGATTAAGAGTCAGACAAGAAGGTTCTAATACCAAGTATTCGCTCCAATGTTCAACATAATTTTTGGTTAGATAAACTATAGAGAACAATAAGGCGATTATTCCAATAAGATAAACAAACTGAATGTTCAAAAACCAAGTCGCCATCAAAGCAATTGAAATTATCAAAAAAATCCACGAAATCCAGATGAATAATGAAATATGTCGATAGATTAGATTTTGGTTTTTGTCGTTATCCATACATTGTATATTATCTTATTTGGACTGAGCTGTCAAATTTGACAAAGTTCAACTTTTATTCAAATCTTAATTAGATGGAGAGGTGGCTGAGTGGTCGAAAGTACCTCACTGCTAACGAGGCGAGGGTTACACCTCCCAGGGTTCGAATCCCTGCCTCTCCGCCAAAATTATTGTCCATTGTGGATTATTTTTTTTGGACAAAACTCAATTGTTGTTTGACAAAAATTCAATCCTTGACTAATTTTGTATAGCTTTAGTTCATGTATTGAACGGAGAATTCGCATAGTGGTCTAGTGCGCACCCCTGGAAAGGGTGTATATCGAAAGGTATCAAGAGTTCGAATCTCTTATTCTCCGCCATTAGTTTTCTTTTGCAATTCACAGATAATCATTTT
>JAYTWQ010000209.1:0-3616 GCA_043743355.1 bacterium
TATTAAAGAAAATAAACAACAAAAAGTCTATCTAATCTGCAAAGATAACTCACTTTTGGAAATTACCAGAATCAAACTATCCTCAGGAAAACAAATCAATCTTTCAGGCTACCAATTCAAAATTAAATAAAATGAATCATCACATCCCAGTATTACTCAACGAAGTTGTAGGTCAACTTATTCTAAACAGAAAAGAGAACTTACCAAAGCAAATCATATTCTTTGATGGAACACTCGGCGGTGGTGGATATTCACAAAAACTATTAGATGTTGCCTGCGAAAATAACTTAAAGCTCGAGCTCTTTGCATCTGATCTTGACAAAGGAGCTATAGATAGAGTCAATAGTTATATCAAAATTCCAAACGGCTGTGAGTTCCACCCACTACACTCTAATTTTGCGGACGCCATTGAAGGTTTTGAAGATTTTTCCCTTGATGGTATTTGCGTCGATCTTGGTTTTTCCAGTAATCAACTTGAAGTCTCAGGTCGAGGCTTTGCATATCTAAAGCCAGAAGAACCCCTTGACCTACGTTATGATATTGAAGAAACCGATTCATGTTCCCAAAAATTACTAAAACTAAAATCAGCAGATGAACTTGCCAAAGCTCTGTATCACTATTCTGGTGAACCATACTCCAGACGAATTGCAGAACTAATCTATGGTATGAACAAAAAAACTCCTTGGACAGTGCAAGAAATGATCGATGTCGTCATGGAAGTTCTTCCTGCCAAAGCAATGAAATATAAGAATCCAACGCTGTCAAGAGTGTGGCAAGGGTTACGAATCTGGACCAACGACGAATTCGGTTCGTTAGAAAAGTTTTTGCCAATAGCTCTCAAAAAAATCAAAGTTGGAGGTCGATTAGCTGTCGTATGTTTTCATTCGCTGGAAGACAAGATTGTCACTAATTATTTTCGGGGAATGTCAAAAGCTGTGAATACTGACAAATTCGGCAACAAAACTTTTGAGTACCGAATAATAACATCAAAAGGAATATTACCGAGCGAAATAGAAGTAATTAATAATAACCGTTCAAGATCAGCAATCCTCAGGGTTATTGAGCGAATTTGATTTTTTAATATTTACAAAATTTTTAAAATCATTGACATAAACTCAAACTTTTATCTAAACTTCAATTAGCAAAAATTATCTTATGTTCTTTCAAAAATTCTACGATTATCAAAAAGAGCGAGAAGCTCGAACCAACAAGAAAGTGGCTTTCTTTTCACTATTAACAGGTGCCGCAGGACTTGCAGCAGGTTTTTTCTCAAGCAAAGAAAATAGAGAAACAGCAAAAAAAGCTGTGCAAGATGCTGCAGCTCAAGCTCAAGACATAGGTGATAAGACCGTTGAAAAAGCAAAAGACTATACCAAAGAAGCAGGTAAAAAAGTAAACGAATTCAAAGACGCCGCAGGTAAAAAACTAGATCAGTTCGAAGACAAAATCGATCAGCATCTTAAAAAAGATGAAGAAATAGAATTAGTACCAGTCAAAAGTGAAACTGAGAATAAAAAATAATTCAATCTGGGCTAGACCCATTTTTTTATTACTTAGTTTAATGGGATTGCCAAAAATGTCTAAATTAGTTATGATTTATTAACTATGAATGAACAACAAACAATAATCAAAAGAGCATTAATCTCAGTATCAGACAAATCAGGAATTGTAGAATTTGCAAAAGAATTATGCAGTTTAGGAGTAGAAATTATTTCAACTGGAGGAACCGCCAAACTATTATCAGAAAATGGAGTTACAAATATTGAAATTTCAGACTATACAGGATTCCCAGAAATGATGGACGGTAGGGTCAAAACTCTGCACCCTTTAGTTCATGGTGGAATTTTAGGTCTGAGGGATCAGCATGCTAAAGTCGCTAAAGATAACGGGATTGGCTGGATTGATTTGGTTGTAGTTAATCTTTATCCATTCCAAGCAACAACTCAAAAGCCAAATGTAACTCTGGAAGAAGTGATTGAAAATATTGATATTGGCGGACCATCGATGATCCGATCTGGCTCCAAAAACTATGGCTATGTAACTACAATCGTAGAACCATCCGATTATAATTTGGTTTTGGAAGAACTCAAAAATGGTGGTGTAAAGTTTCAAACAAGACAAAAATTAGCAATCAAAGCATTTGGACAGACAGCAAAATACGACGCTTTTATTAATTCTTACTTGGATTCTCGTCTTTTTAAAAATTCTCCCTATCTAAAGAGTGTCGCCGAAGGTGACGAGGGTAGCCTTGATTTTCCACAAAGCTTAAATCTCCAATATAACCTCAAACAAACGCTGCGATACGGTGAAAATCCGAATCAAAAAGCTGCACTTTACAAAATTCCTAATTCAAATTCGGCAATATTAGATGCCAAGATTCATCAAGGTATTGAATTATCTTACAATAATGTTCTAGACTGTGAAGCTGCATATAATATAGTTAAAGAATTCACTGATCCTGCATGTGTTGTAATCAAACACATTAACCCATGCGGAGTTGCAACCGATAAAGATATTGTAACAGCTTTTGAAAGGGCTTATAACGCTGACGCTCTCAGTGCTTTTGGTGGAATAATTAGCTTGAACCGAAGATGTACAGCTTCAATCGCTCTTTCTATTTCCAAAGTTTTTGCTGAGATCGTAATTGCTCCAGAGTACGACACTGAAGCTCTTGAGATTTTGTCAAAGAAAAAGAAACTACGAGTTTTGGAGATTCCCCAAATCTTACCACTATCTAAGGATGAGAATGAAACTATCGAGGTTGTCATGGAATACAAATCTATTAATGGTGGAATGCTCGTTCAAGAATCTAATCAATTCAATGTAAGATTAGAAAACTTAGAACTAAAAACAATATCCGAAGCAAACGATGAAGATCTAAATACATCTCTTTTTGGTTGGAAAGTACTCAAACATGTCAAGTCAAACGGAATTCTCATCGCCAAAAATAATACTACCGTTGGAATTGGGATGGGACAAGTTAGTCGTGTAGATGCTGTCGAACTGGCTATCAAAAAAGCTGGAGAAAATTCTACGGGTTCAGTGTTGTTATCCGATGCGTTCTTTCCGTTCAGAGATTCTATTGATCTTATTGCAAAATATGGAATCAAGACTATAATCCAACCTGGTGGCTCGATGCGAGATCAAGAGGTGATTGAAGCCTGCAATGAACACGGAATTGCAATGTATTTCACAGGCACAAGATGTTTCAAACATTAAAAATATTTTATGAAATGTAATACAATTTATGTATCCCTATCAGCAAAGTTCAAAGACTTATGTTCTCAACTTTAAAAAGATTTTAGGACTAATTCTTACCGACATGTAATTCATTTGATCGATGCTGGCTCTAAGATTTTTATTTTTCAATACAGTTCCATTGTTTTCTGGAGTGTAAAATACGAACGCCAGGAATATTTTTTGATTACATGTCTGATTTGTGTGTTGAAAACCCGAATATCGAAAGTCAAACTAATCCCGTTATCAAATAGTTTTATTATCTCTAAACTTGTTTTTTTTAACTAAATTCTAATTGTCATCTTGAGCAAGTTCGAAGTTGATTCGGGTTTCCCGAATGTAGCCTCGCAACGACAAGCGAAAGATCTGTAATGAATCA
>JAYTWQ010000210.1:0-3481 GCA_043743355.1 bacterium
ATCTATATTCTAATAATGAAATTAACATTGTTATTGAGGATTTATATTTGAATGGAAACAAGGATAATAGGCTTCCAAATGGTGCCAAAGCATCTGGCGGCTCAACTTATCAGTTTTCTAATCTTGAATTAAGTATTGAACCGAGAAAAAATTATATCACTATTAGGAATTGTTTGATAAGTGGAAATGGGTTTAATAATCTTGGAAGTATAAATGGCCATTATATCACAGTTGAGTCATGTAGATTTACAAATGGACGAGATAGTGGTATTGCAGCAACACAAGGTTGTTCTAACTGGCTGGTTAACAACTGTACATTTGATGATGGAACAATCATCTTCCCAATTAGTTTTAGCAATAATGGTGTCAATGCTTCAAATCCAAATACCCCAAACGCTGTTGATTTGATAGACAGAGTTAAAAACATTATTATAACTAACAACCGTATTACAGTTGGATTTAATTATGATTATTCAAACGTTATATCAGGTGGATATGGAATAGAATTAGATGGAGTTAGAGGTATAATAATTAATAATAATGTAATAATTCTGAATCGAGAATCTTTATACGGAATAAAATTATTACCTTCTTATAACGATCCAAATATTTTAGACTGCGATCACATTAATATTTCAAATAATATTATAATTAACAAAAGCACGCAAGAAACTGTAGGAATTCAAGTCTTCAATAATACTTCTGATATTAAAGAAAAACATATTATTATTCACAATAACCAATTTATAAATCAAATTACCTCAAGTTTTGTTGGTATTGATGTTTATAATATAAATAAGATAATGATAAGTAATAATACTTTTTCAAACCTTTTAACTTTTACTTACAAATGTGGAATTAGGTTAAGTGGTGGCAACGGAATGAACGCTGAACTGAACTTTAATGATATTTCTGGCTGCAGCTTTACTGGTATTCAAACAAACACTTCAGTAACAGCACAAAAATTGAAATTAATCAACAACAAAGTATACAAAAATGCCAATAATATATCTTTGGACTCAGGCTGGGATGTTACCACGTCAAACAACTATGTAGAGTCACCCAATTACCTTACTCCCCTTGCAATTCATGGAGATTTGAGATATTATAATTCATTTCCTACTATTGGGACATGGGCACAAAATGAAATTGTCTATAACGCAAACCCAATACCGAATGGTTACACAGGCTGGATCTGCACAACAGCAGGTACCCCAGGCACTTGGAAAGGTTTTGGATTAATTGAGGCTTAGCTGCTCAAAGACCTTTTGATATTTTCAAATTATACCATTTTTTTTGTTAACCAGTACAAAATCATTACATTTATGGATTAAACCCATCTCATCCCTACCCTAATTTTTCCCATTCTGTCATAAGTCGTTCCAGCTCAAATTCTCGCTTCGTTAATTCCTTGTGTGACAATCGAGCTTTTTCTGGATTCCTAAGATAGAATTCCGGGTCTTTGAACATCGTTTCTAATTCTGATATCTTTGACTCGCAGATTTCGATTTCTTTTTCGACTTTTTTGAGTCGTTTTTCTTTATCTCTATTGATTTCAACACTCATTTTTTTGGCTTCTTTGACTGCAATTCTGTATGATCGGACCAACATCGGGTCAATTTTTTTTCCAATGTAATTATCATAATTACCTGTCGAAACAATAGTCGAACCTTGACCCTCAATGCCAATAATATAGTTGCACACTCGATTCAGAAAATATCTATCATGCGAAACAATTACTGCAACACCTTCAAAATTAACCAAATTTTCTTCGAGGATTCTGAGCGTGTCAAGGTCCAAATCATTGGTCGGTTCGTCAAGAACAAGAAAGTTACCACCTCTTGCTAGGATCTTTGCGAGCATTAATCTTGATTTTTCTCCGCCAGACAATTGTTTGATAGCAACCATTTGCTTTGTTTTGTCGAACAACCAGCCGCTCAGATATTTGCGAGTAGAAATCAAATTAGCACCAAAGAACATTTTTTCATTGCCTTCAGATAATTCATCAATTGCAGTTTTTTCGGGATCGAGCGTCGCTTTTTTTTGATCAAAGTAAAGATATTCTGTATTAGTTCCAATCTTTACTGAACCTTTGTCAGGTGTAATTTCGCCCATCAATAATTTGAGAAAAGTTGTTTTACCTACACCATTATTGCCGACAATCCCAATCTTCATTCCAGACTGAAAGCTAAAATCAAAATCTCGTAGAACTTCCTTATTGGCAACAGAAAGACTGGTTTTGATAATATCCAAAATTCTAGAACCTTGTTCAGTTGGCTCTGGAAGTAGCATTTCGACTGAATCATCCGATTCAAAATCTCCAGAATTCTTTAGTTCGTAGAATCTTTTGAGTCTTCCTTTGTCCTTTGTTGCCCTTGCCTTAACTCCAGCATTAACCCATTCCAATTCTCGTTTGAGATACTGCTTTTTTTTGTGATCTCTGGATGCATCGATCTCCATTCTAATCGCTTTGTTCTCGAGATACTTAGTATAATTACCTTTATGTTCATAGAATTTGCCGCCTGACAACTCCCACATTTTGGTTGCAACATTGTCCAAGAAATATCTATCGTGAGAAACCAGTAACACCGAACCTTGATAGTTTTTGAGTAATTTTTCTAGATTTTCGATAGCGAGTAGGTCAAGATGATTAGTCGGTTCATCAAGAATTAATACATCAGGGAATCCAATAAGAGCACATACCAGAGCAACGCGGCGAGATTCTCCACCGCTGCAGTTGCTAATTTTTTGGTCTAGGTTTTTGACTTCGAATTGATTACACAATTCTGTGATATGCTTTTCTAATTCCCAACCATAATGCCTAGTTAGCACCTCCATTAATTCATGTTTGGCAGGATCTTCGTCTTTGAGTTTGTCAAATCGCTTAAGGCTTTCTCTAATCCAAATAGAACTGTTGAATAGAATTTCTTGGATTGTAAGTTCAGGTTCAAATTCGAATTCCTGTGGCAAATATCCAATTTTGGTGCCTTTTTTCAATTCAATTTCGCCGCCATCAAAATCAGCAGTCCCTGCAATAATCTTGAGAAGTGAAGTTTTGCCTGTACCATTACGTCCAACCAGCCCGACTATATCTCCAGAGTCAAGCCCAAATGTGATATTATCGAGATAAGTTTTGTGATTATAATGTAGCAGAATATCTTTGGCAACGAGGAGCATTAGGTTAATCCAACTTTTGAATAATTTTTTGGTCAAATTTTGTGGTTTGAACTTTTGGTACTCAAATATCGAATTAAATTAATAAATTTAGCTTTTTTTGTCACTTCAAATCTTATTTCTTTAAATTTAACTTTAATCATCATCTTGAGCGTAGCGAAAGATCTGTTATGAATTGTAAAGTAAAAGTCGTATTTATACTTTTCACACTTAAAAAACCCAAATATCGAAACTCCAAATTATGCCTTCAATAGGGTGAATATTGAATTAAGATAGTTAAAAATATAGCCTAGCGGAGATCTTGATC
>JAYTWQ010000211.1:0-6563 GCA_043743355.1 bacterium
AGATTCATAAAGTATAAAGTTAATTTTTTGGTTTCAAAATTTGAGTTATAGATTCCTCCTATCTAGGAGGTGGCAAAACGAAGTTTTGACGGAGGTAGCTTTTATTGCAAAAGGGTAGTTTTTAAAGGCTTATTCACTCTTCGCAAAATCTTTGGTCAACGAATCTTTATCAACTTTAGTCTTCGGGAAAATGCTAAAGACAAAATCGCCGTCACCAACACCTTCTAAAATCTCAACGCTCTTTCCATCATCGAGTCCAGTTCTGACAATCACCTCCTTGAAACTTGAGAACTTTACAGTTGTTTTTTGGACATCTTTAAGATCAGGATTTTCTTCATCTGACTTGATGTCATTTTTCTTTTCAGTCTTAGTCGGACCAACTCCAACATACACTTTATTTTCAAATACCGCAGTGGATGGTACTGACAAAACTTGCTTTCTTTCGTCAATTATCACATCAACATTAACTGTCTCGCCTTGAGTGTATGTATATTTGTCAGTTTTGGGCAATGACGCAAAAATATCATATTCAATTGCTGTCGATCCAGCCACCAAATTATTCGGTACTATGTTGGACTCTACTATTTTGATATCGTTTAGATCTTTGAATTTGTCAGCTTTTACTAACATTTCTTTTTTGATAAGACCACGATTATCAGCACTTACTTTGAACTTCAATCTATAATCTGGACTGATTATTGTAAAAATATTATCTCGAGCATTGGCAATCAAATTTTGCTCTTTATATATTTTTCCAACAACTCCATCTCGTTTGGCAGTAATTGTCTTGTTTTTTTCTTGTTTGGAAATATCCTCGGCAGTGTCACCATACTTGTTATTCGCTCCACTGAGTGTGGTTTGGGCAGTTCTAATTCTTTGCAAAATTCCAGCAATTGTAGAATCGTCTGTTCTTTGACTGACATTTTGCTGCCCTTGAATATCTTGCACACTTCGTTCAATTGTTTTGAGTTGATCCTCGAATTGCTTTACTTCTTCAGAATTTTCAAGTACACGAATTTCTGATTCTCGAGTGTTAATTTTGGCTTTTAGATCTGCTTTTTTGGTTTCGATCTGTGCCTCATTGTATTGATCTGTAATCACAGGTTTTGATCCATCGTAGTTTGAGTTTTTTTTGAGGATGTTAATTTTGTTTTGGAGGTCATTAATATCACGAATAATTGAATTGTTAGTATTAGTTTGGTTGTTCGATGCAATGTTCTGTTGATTAATCAGTTCACTAGAATTTTGTTCGGCAAGAATACATTGAGTTTTGATAGCAGTCAAATCCACGACTCCAGGACCTGCAACATAAATGTAAGAAGAGCAAGACTGACTGGAAGTCAAACCTAACTGAGTTTTGAAAGCATCAATTTGTGATCTGTTCGTGTTGATTTGCACTTGAGCTTGGGAAACTTGACCAGTATTATTAATATTGAGTTGATCTTGAAGTTTTTTGAGTTGATCTTCATATTGCTTGATTGAATTATTAACTGACTTTGAATTTTCTAGAGCGTCATATTGCTTTTGATAATCATTTTTTTCATTTTGGTAATCGAACTTTTTTTGGTTGTTAGAATTGATTTTATCTACCCTTCTTTGATTAATATTATTCCACTCCTCTGTTTTGGTTTTGAGATTGGTTCGTTGTTGCTCGGTTGAAGCACCGTTGAGATTAAGAGCTTTGTTGAGCGCATCTTGATTATTACTTAGGTCAGTACGACTTGTATTAATTTGGTTCAAAATATCTGTGTTTCGCACTTTGTTTTCAGTTACAAAATCAAGATTGGCAAGAACCTGCCCAGCCTTTACAGAATCACCTTGTTTGACCGTAATCTCTTTGAGTTCTGCATCTTGATATACAGGCAAATCATAATCATACAAGTTTTCGACTGTTGCCTGCAAAGATATTTTTTTGACAATATCAGTTTTTGCTATGACTTTGGGAGAATTGAATAGATTTACTTTTTTGGTTATTGGAAAGTAAGTGAGAAAAATTGGGACAATAAGAAGGCCAAGTAATAAAGCGGGAACAACCAAACGCCCCAAAAATTTTAGAATAGTACGAGCCCAACCAAATATCGCAAGATTCCAAACCCAAACAAATGGAGTTCTGATAACATTCCAAATTCGAAGGAAAAAGCTTTTTAGTTTTGTAAGTAAATTTTGGATCATATCGTTGAATTGATTTTGTTAGTTATTTGGAGAAGAGTTTCTAATTCATTATGTTCTAAAGTGTCATACATTTTTACCATTATTTTATCTAACCTTGATTTCATTTTTTTAACTAGGACTTGACATTCTTTTGTGAGGCTTACATGAATTATCCGTTTATCTATTATACTTGTTTTGCGTACAATTTTATTTTGGGTTACCAGAATATTGATAAGTTGGGTTGCTCCTGAAGTTTTAAGATTCATAATAGACGCAAATTCTTTCATGCTCAGTTCTTGTTTTTCAAAAAGTAACATCATTGCTTCTAATTGTAATGGAGTAGAAGTGGAATCAGATTCAAAAAACTCTTTCATAAAATAGTGAATCTTACTTCGAATCAATCCTTGTGTCTTGATTAGACTTTTGATAGTGTCAATTTTACCCATGTAATAATAGTTCATAACATGAAGTAATTTGTCAAGGTTCTAAAATTTATTGACCAAAAAATACCTTACAACTAACATAACTATTATGCCAAAATCACTTTTTAAATGCAAAGAATGTGGGACAGAATTCGCCAAATGGTACGGCAAGTGCCAAAAATGCGATGCTTGGAACTCCTTTGAAGAGATTTCGGCAACTGAAAATGCAAAACGAGGAATCAATATCTCTGGTCCTGTTGATGTCCCAACCTCAATCGAAGATATTCTGATTCAATACAAAGATAAGGGCGAGCGACGATTCTATGAGTATTCTGCACCAGTTCTAAATGAATTTTGGAACAAAGGTCTAGTCAGTGGTAGTTTTGTGCTTTTGGCTGGAGAGCCAGGACTCGGCAAGTCCACCCTAGCCTTGCAGCTTATTCGCTCACTATTTGATGGAGCAAAGAAAACAAAAGAACCTGCCAAGATTCTATATATAACAGCAGAAGAATCAATTTTTGAGATTGCCAAACGAGCTGATAGATTGGGAATTCCAAAAGAAATTCTGCTTTTGCAGTCCAATAATTTTGAACAAATAGAAAAAACTTTGATCGAAACGAGGTCAAATATTGTTATTCTTGATTCAGTACAGACTTTCTATAGTTCAGAATTAACTTCTGCGCCAGGTAGCATAATGCAGGTTTCGTATATTGCCAGTCAATTATTGTCGATTACTAAGAATTTTAATATTAGTATAATATTGATCGGACATGTAACGAAGGATGGACAAATTGCGGGACCCAAAACCCTAGAGCATCTAGTAGATTCTGTATTAATGCTAGAAAAGTCCGAAGTGTCCAATTACAGAACACTAATGTTCACAAAACACCGATATGGAGCAACCGACAAACAATTATTGATGAAGATGGTTGAGTCAGGACTCGAAATTGTCACGAATCCGTCCTTGGCATTGCTCGAAAACCTTGAGACTGGAATTGGTGTGTGCTATGGTCTGGCAATAGAAAAATCATTGCCGTTCGTGGTCGAAATTCAAGTCCTGGTGTCAAAGGCTGGAAAAGGTGAAGAAGGTTATGGTAGAAGAGAGGCCTTGAACCTAAAGTTGTCAAAACTCAATACAATACTGGCAATTGCGGAAAAATATCTAGGAGTCAATATCAGATCTCGGGATGTTTATCTTCAGATCTCTGGGCTGGCAAAAAATCTTGTAGACGACTCTCTGGATTTGCCAATTTTGCTTGCAATAATTAGTTCGGTAAAGAATAAGATGGTAGATGATATGATGAAAATTGACACCAAAAAGAAACCAATCTTTGCTGGACGATTGACTCTTTCTGGATTACTTCGAAATGCAACTAATGAAAAAGATCGAGAATCAACCTCAAAAAACTTAGGGTTCGACTATAATCCAAATCTAAAAATGGGCTCAATTGAAGAGGTTTTGAAGTAGAAATTTTTTGAATATAAATTAGACTTGGTTAGATGCCCCTTTTTAGGATAAGGTACAGCAAGGTTCCCTTGCGACATATTGTCCGTCAGGGGCTGTCACGAAGTGACTGGGGTTTTAACTACGATTGCAAATGCAAAAACCCTCCCCGCCTTTGGCGGTACTCCCTTAACAAGGGAGATATTGTAATTCGAATTTGATTTTATTAAGAAAGAGGTCTATAAGTTGACGAAATATATTTCAGCCTCAAAAATTTCAAAAACTTGCGTAATAAAAAAAAGTATGATATAATTCAAATAGTTCAAAAAACTAACACGCAAACAACAAAAACATATTATGTTACATATAAATAAATCAATAAAAAACAAAGTCGTTGTGTTCACACTTTCGTTCGTGGTTTTTGCAGTATTAATGGGATCTGTCCAATATACATACAATGCCTATTTTAGAAAGTCTTTCGCATCGTTCACATCTTGTGACAGACCATATGGAACATTAGGTTATGGTCAAAGTGTCTATGGTGGAGGAAGTCTATGTACTACTCTTGGTTATGCTGTTGCTACTGTTGCTTTACCTATATCAGGGGTAGTTGGGTCAGCATTTCCGAGTGTATATATGACAGGTGGTGATGTCGTCAACAACGCCCCGTCGATTTTCACTTTATCTGGCGGAACTGCAATTACTGGAACTTTGCAAGATGGTAATTTTGTGCCTACAGCAGGTCAGATTGTTACAGCAGCAATGGTTGGAATAACTTCAGGTGTCTTGTCAGTAACTACGCCAACAGGAATCCCATCGGTCTCGAATATCCCAACTTCATTCGCTAATCAAACAGGAACAACTTTGGGTACTCCAACCGCAACTACCGCAAGCCCAATCACTGGAAATATAGGTCAGCCAGCTCCAACTATTAATCTAACTGGAGGTAATTTTGTTAATGGGACAATTGCAACATTCACACCAGCTGGATCCTCTACCTCAATTACGGGTACAATTCAAGGCGGAAACTTTGTTCCAAATCCTGGGCAAACTATTCCTATAGGAACTACTACTGGTCCAACAATTGGAATATTAAGTTCATCAGGAGTTCCAAGTGTTAACGTTCCAAGTAATTTTAGTACAGCTATTAATTTGGTACTCAATGCAAAAGTATTCCTATCTGGAGCGTTTGATTCAGTAACTAATTTGATGAAAACCAACCTTCGATCTTCGAACTTAATTCCAACTTCACAACCATATAACACAACACCGTTCAACTACACTGGAACAGAGTCAGCAAGCACAGTTCCATCTGATGTTGTAGATTGGATTCTGGTAGAAATCAAAAGTTCTTCAGGGGTTACAGTATTGACAAAGGCTGGTCTATTAAAGAATAACGGCGATATTGTTGAATCTAGTAATCCAAGTTCAGGATTGATTCTCAATGGAGTCACCACTTCAGGATCATACAAAATTATTTTGAGACATAGAAACCATCTTGCAATTGCAGCTAATATTAATCTCTCAGCTAACAGCCCAAATACTTTTGATTTTACCAATAATTCTAATGTCGTCGGTTCTGGAGCTCAAATTACACTTAGTTCAAAATTTGGTATGAGGAAAGCAAATGTAAGTGGAGATGGCTCGATAGACTCTGCTGACAGAACTCAAGGAAGAACAGCAGCTGAAGGAAGCAATGTTTATGTTAAAGCAGACGTTAACTTGGATGGAGCGGTTGATTCGTTCGATAGGACAGTCACTCGGTTAGCCTCAGAAGCCAACGAAGGTATTTAAAAAAATAAATCTACAATCTAAAATTACTAAAATAAAATTTATGTCTACACAATTTAACAAAATCTTAACAAAATCAACAGCTTTCATATCAGTTAGCTTAATACTTTTGGGTTTCTTATCATTCTCTTCTCCAACTATTTTTGCAGTTGGTAATAACAATTCTAACCTTGTTGTTGGTACGACAGAAACATCTACCACAGTTACGGTTAGTCTATGTCTCAATTCTGATGATACTACACTTCACCTAACTGATGCTACAAACTGGCTCAAATACGACCCAGCAGGATTAACTCCTGATTCTACAATTGTAAATTCTGGAGTATTCAGTAATACCACCAGCTATTCACCTTTAAAATGGGTTCCTGTTGCGAACACTACTGATGTATGGAGTGTTCAAGTCACTTATACTGGTGGAACTGGCAGCCAACTTAACCCTACTAGCGATTATGTCGGTATAGTAAAATTTAACAAAACAGGATCTGGCACAAAGACTGTTGATATTACCAAAAATTTGTATTTTTCTACTGAAGAAGCTGATGTTCCGATGAATATTACCAGAACTAATGTTACTGGAGACTGTAAGGGTACTGTTACACCTCCAACCTATACTTTAGGTTCTTACGCAGGACCTCTAACTGGTGTTGCTGGTTCAGCATTCCCATCACTTACAACAACTGGATGTAATCTGGCTGCAGCTTCTAATAATGTAACAATTGGAATTACTGGAACTACAATTAATGGTACAATGTCTT
>JAYTWQ010000212.1:0-1900 GCA_043743355.1 bacterium
CCAGCAAGTTTTTTGTATAATCGGAAATAGTTTTGGAAGGTGATTGTGGCAGTGGTTTTTGATTCTGATTGAACTTGTAGATTTTCTTTCGCTTCAATAGCTTGGTGAAGACCTTGATTGAATCGGCGACCAAACATCAACCTACCAGTATTTTCGTCCACAATTACAATTTCGCCATCATTAATGACATACTCTTTGTTGTTACTGAATAAGAATTTTGCTTTAAGGGCTTGGTCAAGATGGTGAATTAAAACTACATTATTTGAATTTTCATATAAATTATCAAGACCTAATAATTCTTCAATTTTGTTGACACCCTCGTCATTTAATATAACAGACTTTCGTTTTTCATCTACTTCACAATCAGTTTCTTTGGAAATTTTTTCGACAACTTTTGCGAATTGACGATACCGCGAACTAGAATCTTCATCCTGTGCTGAAATAATTAATGGTGTTCTTGCTTCGTCGATAAGAATCGAGTCAACCTCATCTACAATCGCAACTGTATGCCCTGCCTTTTGAACAATTTCGGCTGGAGATTGGGCCATGTTATCTCTAAGATAATCAAAACCAAATTCTGAATTTACACCATAAACAATATCAACATGTTCATTCTTTTCAGCATTAAAATAGGCTCTAGCTCTATCACAGTGAACCAAATTCTTGACATCCAAAACTGTTCGTGAGCTTTCCTTTTCACCATCTTCGTATGTTTCTACTAATCCTAGATTTCGCTTTCGATCATCTTCAGACTCAGATTCTGCACCTAATTGAAAGTAAAAACTAGACTGATTCTGAATTACTCCGATAGAAAGACCCAAAAAATTGTAAATTTGACCCATCCAACTGGCATCTCGTCTAGCCAAATAGTCGTTAACAGTCACAAGATGAACCTGATTCTGTTTTGGAAGTGCGTTGAGGTAACCTACAAGGGTAGAAACTAAAGTCTTTCCTTCCCCCGTTCTCATCTCTGCCACACGACCTTCGTTCAGCACCATTCCGCCAATTAACTGAACTGGATAATGTTTTTGACCAATTACTCGGTGAGCCGCCTCTCGTACTGTCGCAAAAGCTTCTGGCATTATTTCCTTGAGCTTTCTTTCTAATTGTTTTTCATCTGTAATTCCAGCTAATATTAATCTGAATTTTGGAGTTTGAGCTTTAAGCTCGTCATCAGACATTGCCTTAATTGTAACATCTAGTTCTTCAGTCTCACGGACAGAATGATCATAACGAGCTATTTCTTTTTTTTCACCCGCAACATTACTAAAAAACTTGGAAATAATGTTTTGTTTGTTGACTTGAACCTTGGATTTTGGAGCGGCTACGACTTCTTTTGTAGGGGTTTGGGTATTTGTTGACATAAGTGTGACTATAACCTTCTAAATCTGATTTCAAAGAGGTATTTTGTCAAGGTTAAGTTTTGATAAACATCCGCAAAGCAAAAAGCAAAATTTTGAATCTCTTGACAAAGCAAAAAAAATATGAAAAGATAGATATTCTTTACACAACTATAATCATACAATTACTTTATGTCAGAACAAAAACTTATAGAAAATCTAACAGCTACTTCACAAAATTCAGAATCGTTGAAAGGACAATCATGTCCAATTGAAACTCCAACAGCAATTTTATTGACCGCCGAAGAAAATGTTGCAAATCAGTATGAAAATCATAATATTATGAATCCTGCAGCGTATATAGCAGCCCTAAATTCAGAAATTAATGCGGTTAGGTCTGACATAACAGAGCAGACAACTAAAGAAAAAACTGCATATTCTAAACTTTTAGAAGAACAAAGTATCAGAAATAATATGGAAATATAATTTTGTTATGGAATATTTTGAGTCATTAAATTAAAGAACTGAAAATAAAAATTCTTTTATACTTCTAACCTTTC
>JAYTWQ010000213.1:0-6086 GCA_043743355.1 bacterium
ATTTACTAATTATTAAAAAAACCATAGGTTTTGAATCTGTAACTATAACAAAATCCATTAATTATATTATGACCAAGGAAGAAATTAGAAATCAAAAACTATCAATCAGAAGAGCTCTCTCAATCAATGAGGTGATCGATTATAGTATAAATATTGCTACAAAATTATTTGATACTCCTGAGTTCCAAGATGCTAATATAATTCATATCTACAAATCAACTCCTGTAGAAGTTAGCACAATCGAAATTATCAACAAGTGTTTTGAACTCAATAAAAGAGTTATAGTGCCAGTAACGAACTCTAATTGGAATTACACTGATCATGTAGAGATTTTTCCTGATACTGTCTTTGAAAAGTTATACTTTGGGATTCTTACACCGATTGAAAATTGCAAAAAATTCGATATACAACTAATGTCTAAGAATGATTTGTTCGTTGTTCCAATTGTTGCTTTTGATTCAAAACTAAATAGGATCGGTTATGGTAAAGGTTGTTATGATAGTTTTTTGAAAGGGGCAAAAGGAATTAGAATAGCCATTGCATTTAGCTGTCAAAAGACAAAACTTATTATTAAAGAAAAGCATGATGTAAGATTGCACAAAGTCATTTGCGAGCTATAAATATAATGACTCTAAAGGTTACAAAATCGGATTATCCTTCAATTTTCAAAAAGTAGATCTAATCGAAGTTGAGGAATTTGATGTGAGGTTGGATGTAGTTTTGACCGACGAATATAAATACCGTCATCCTCAACTTGACTGGGGATCTTTAACTTCAATACCGTCGTTCTGAACTCGTTTCAGAATCCCGCAGCTCTTGAAAAAAAACTGACTTGACATTAGAAAAAAACTGTGATAAATTTACTTAATTCTTGAAGCCAATAGGCATTGAGAAGGGTAAAATTTTGACTTTAGGAGTCTCATATGTTAAGATTTGCTATCAAATATCATAAACAATTCTGTCTTGGTCTTTATTTGGTCGGCTTAATTTATAGCTTAACAGTTATAAGTGCGTTCGCGTACTTAGCTAGAGCAATTTTAATTTTGCTAATTATTAGTCAACTTGGCGTTGAAGTCGAGCCTGATGAAGAAATTAATTTGAATCAAGCTATATTTTGGGGTTTAAATTTATTTACTCCTTTTGTAGTATTAATTTCAACTTACTATACTGGAGTTCATTTTAAATCATTATCACAACCAGAAGAATTCTTGCTGTCTTTGATATTTTTAGTATCAACAGTAGGTTGGTTGATAAATTCAACAATAGTCTTTTTTTCAATTGGGTCAAAAACTAATCTCCAAGAAAGATTGTTAAAAATTATTCATGGTAGTAAAAAAAATCCACCAGATTAGCTCAATTTAGCTAATTTTTACCATACGCCCGAGATAGAAGTAATTAGTTTTATTTCTGTCTGGGTTTATTTTTTTGCCCAAAAACCTTCGAAAGTCAAACTCATTGACAACAAAACGAAAGTTGCTAATCATCAATCAGTCGGTCAAATCTCCCACCATATATTCAACCGCAGTCAATCAGAACAAAAGCTGTATAATTTGCAAGGTTATTACACGCTAAACAACTAACAAATATGTCTAATTTTTTGACCAAAGAAGGTCTGGAGCAAATGATTGCTCGTCGAGACGAAATCAACAACACACTTCTACCCCAAATCACAATTGACGTAAACAACGCCCGTGATCAAGGCGATTTGAAAGAAAACGCAGGATTCCAAACCGCTCTAAAAGTCAGAGACGAATTAGTTGCAGAACTATCTCAGATTGACGAAGTCCTCAATTCTAGTTACGAGCTAATCGATTCTTCCAAAGATTCAAAAGGTCTTATTAGATTAGGAAGTACAGTCAAAATTCAGTTTTTGGATAACAAAATTGAGCAGACCGTCAAGATTGTTGGAAGCTCAGAGTCAGATATTCTTGAGGGTAAAATCTCTAATATGTCGCCGCTAGCCGAAGCAATTCTTGGTCAAAAAGCCAATGCAGTCTGCAAATTCAAAGCGCCTCAAGGCGAAATGCAAGTTAAAATCTTGGAAATCAAATAATCACAATATGTCACAATTCATTATTATTGCAGGAACCAAACAGTATATGGTCGAAGCAGGTCAAAAAATCAATGTTGATCGAATCAATTCAGCAGAAGTTGACTCTACGGTTGACTTACCGGTTGTCTTTGACTTCGACTCAAGACTTACCACTTGTAAAGCGAAAGTAATTGCTCATATCAAAGGAAAAAAAATTAGAGTAGTAAAGTTCAGATCCAAATCTAATTATCACAAAGTTAGTGGATTCAGACCTTACCAAACAACTTTAGAAATCATCGGATAACTGCAAATGTCATCTTGAACTTGTTTCAGGATCTAAAATAAGTCTATAATATTTATATGTATCACAATAAGAATAAAAAAACCTTGAAACGAACCGAAGAAGAGCGATCACATCTCAAGCGAGATTTAATTGCGGCTATTGTTCGATCAGGCAAAATTAAAACTACAACTACAAAGGCAAAATGGTTCCGACCACACTTTGAACGGTTGGTAACACTTTGCAAAAGAGCTGGAGATGACGTTCAACTACAGTACAAGAGACTCAGGCCGTACCTCAACGAAGCTGATTCTCGAATCATGGTAGAAAAAATCGTGCCAAAACTAATGGATCGACAAGGTGGATATACCAGAACATTCCAATATGTTGACGGCAATACCTTCGACCGAAAAGAATCAATTATAATGATAACCGAGTAGTTTTTATGCTTTCAAAACCATTTGACAAACCAACAAATGTCTTAACTGAATCTATCGAACGAATGTTTAATGAAAGAAATGGTAAGTTCGTTTTCAAACCCATGACTAAAAAATCTAAATCTATTTTAGATCCCTTTGAGATTACATTATCTCAAAGATTCTTGACAAACTCCAAGTTCAGCAAATATGAAAATAGAGAAATTGAAAAAAATGCAAACTATTCACTAACTAGAGATGTATTAATTATACTTAGAGAATTAGTTACAAACTTTGATTATCTTGATTTTTCAAACTATCCAAACATTATAAAAGCACTCAGGCTAGAAACTCAACTTCTAAATTCTGATATCAATAAATCATAAAATTATGAATCAAACCACTAATACATACGCCAAGATCACTTCTTCACGTCCCACCAAAAACGGATTCAATCGACCATACTTTGTGATCGATGCTTCCAAGACTCCAATCGGTCGTGTTGCTACAGAATCAGCACGAATCCTTATGGGTAAAAACAGAGCAGACTTTAGTCCAGATGTTGACATGGGCGGGATCGTCGTTATTATCAACGCCAACAAACAAGTCTTGACAGGTAAAAAAGCTGAACGAAAAGTTTATTTCCGATATGGACGACAGCTAGGTTCCCTCAAGTCACGTTCTTTTGAACAGCAAGTTGCTAAGGATTTCAAATTCCCTATCTACACAGCTATCAAAAAAATGTTGCCACGCAACAGACATCAAGACCTTAGAGCCAATAATCGAGTTCATATCTTTGCCGAAGGACATGACATCAAATTTCCAATGATCGAAGTCCAGATGGACTACAAATTACCTCTTTACCCAGACTTTGCTAATACTAATGTCAACACTCCAGTTGCCGTCATTCAGAGCAAAGCGAAGAATTCTCATACTAAACTTTCAAATGTTGTAAAAAGTGATGATCTTACCAGAATTGAAGGAATTGGACCAATTGCTGCTGAAGTATTCGTTACCTCTGGTATTAACACCTTTTCGTTATTAGCTGCAACTTCTACTGACACAATGAAAGAATTGTTAGCAAATTCAGAAAGTAAAGTTCAACATCTTGACCCAACCACATGGGCTACTCAAGCGCAGATGGCGGCTGACGGCAAATGGGACGAGCTCAAAACATTGCAAGATGAACTAAACGGCGGTAAAGCTGAATAAATTTTTAATATTAATAAAATCAAATATCAATTATGCCAACTATCAATCAATTAGTAAGATTCGGTCGAACTAAACAAACAACTCGTTCAAAGTCACCAGCGATGGGTCGAAACTGGAACAACAATACTTCAAAGCCAGGTGAACAAAACGCTCCGTTCAAGAGAGGTGTGTGTACTAAGGTATATACAATGACACCAAAAAAACCTAACTCTGCGGTCCGAAAGATTGCAAAAGTCAAACTATCTAACAAGATGGAGGTTCTAGCGTACATTCCAGGTATTGGTCACAATCTCCAAGAACATAGTGTAGTATTACTTCGAGGAGGTCGTGTAAAAGATCTTCCAGGTGTAAAATATCACATTATTCGTGGAAAATTAGACTGTGCAGGCGTCAAAGGTCGTATGACTGAACGATCAAAATACGGTGCCAAAAAACCAAAAGCTAAATAGTACAATTATTCCATCCATTCGGGTGGATTTTCGTTGTATTTTTTCTATTTAAGGAATATGATCTATAATTTGCCCCAAATTAACATGACATTTGGAATACATCACCCCTTGTCAAAGGGTTTAGAGCGTTAGCGATGGGGGATTCTAAAGTTGGCTAATTTTAGATGGATATGTCTACAAGCACTAGTCAAAGGGGTCGAATCTTCAGACTCGTGGGATTTAATTAGCAGCTAGCATTCAATTGTTTCAATCAAATATACTTTGAAATATAGCTTTAATTTTTTGTTGTCTTCAAACTAATAATTTTTTATTTGCTGGAAATATTGATCTAATAAAATTTGAACCTATTCGATAATCACAAAACTCCAAACGCTGATTTTAATTTTGACACAATATTCTTTCCTACTAATTCATATACAAGTTCTGGATTATTATACAAGTTCTGGATTATATTCTCGGTTGAACCGAATTGTTTTAGTAGTTTGTTTTTGGTTATTTCTCCGATTCCTCCAATATCATCTAATTTGGATTTGCTAATTGTTTTGAGTCTAGCATTTCGATTATTTTTGATTCCGAATCTGTGTGCTTCATCCCTTACACGCTGCACTAGGAACTTGACTTCCCCATCGAGTAATATTCCTCCTTCTCGTCCGAATTGGTAACCATTATAGATGCTCATATCAACCCCAAAGATTTCCTCTTCTTTCTTGGCTAATGAAACCATTTGGACCTCGTTTTCCAAACCAAATTCAACTAGAACTTTATAATCTGAACTGAGTTGACCCTTTCCTCCATCTACAATAATCAGATCTGGCAGTTTCCAGGCTTTGTCTTTGCTTTCTCCATTCCGATATTCTAAACCTCGTTTTAGTCTTCTTCTCATTACCTCGGCATGGTTCTCAAAGTCATTATTTTGTTCCTTGCATTTGAACAAGCGGTAGAATTTGTTGACTGGTCGTCCATCGATTAGTTTGACCATTGAGCCATACACGAATTTGCCTGAAAGATGTGTGATGTCGTAACACTCAATTTCTCTAGGAATATTCTCCATTTGCAAAAACTTACCAAGCTCAACTACACTCGAAAAAAGTCGATTATCATCAAAAATACTCAGCTTCTGACCCAGTCGATTCCTGTCCAAATATATTTCAGCATTGTTTTTGCCTTGTTCAACTAGATTTTGAATCTCGGCTTGATTTAGATCAAAGGCATTGCGCTGAAGAATCTTGGTGTCGATCATTTCCTCGAGCAAGCTTTTTTGGGTTTGGGTAAGATAAACTCTTTGAGGCATAGGGTTAAATAGTATTAAATACAAAAGGATGTCAAATTTCGATTCTTTTGACTATTAATTATTTGTAAGATATAATAATTATATGTCTGAGAAAATTTCCCCAAAACAAATTATAGAAAAGTTTGTTCCTAAACCAAAATTCAATTTTAAAGACAGTTTTAAAAGTAGTGCGAAAATTGCGAGGATTGGTGTTCCATTTGCATTATTCGGTGCACTTCAGTTGCCACAAGTTGTTTCTGCTCAAGAAGGTTATTCCAACCAAGGTTTTGATGAACAAACTCAAGAAGTAAAAACACCACCTCAACCAAATACTAACTTTCCACCTAGAACACCCTCTAATCGACCTCAATCTAATGGTAATCAACTTCTCATAAATAATTCTATACAAAGTGGTAATGGTTTGAAC
>JAYTWQ010000214.1:0-3654 GCA_043743355.1 bacterium
GTTTATGGTAGCGGTTACGGGAATTGAACCTGCGAGTTCAGCGTCTAGAAGTTTGAAGGTATTGTCCAGATATTTGGAATACTGTGCCTTGAGATCCATAATCCGATCCACCAAAACAGCAATCTCGACCTGTTGGTCAGGAGTAGCGTTCGGGATGGGGAGGGATTTGAATTGATCGATTTTGATTTTCGGGAAAAGCCCGTCAAATTCATTATTTTTGAATCTAAAAAACCAGCCAACAATTCTTGTATTTAAAACCCCAACCACGAACTTCAGATTAAATGCAGGATTATTAAGAAGTCCAATATGAGCAGAGTTTTTAACGGCAAACTTTTCTTTGGTGTAAGCAACGATCAAACTATTTTTGGATGGAATTTCTCTGATAATCAACCTTTCGCCTTCAAAAAATTTTGGCTTTCTAGGCTCTGCTAGGTATGTTCCATAACTTAGCCATGTATCCCTTTGCCAATTTAAATTATATTTTTCTACATGCTGACCTAACAATTCAGGAACAAAAGTTTCATCTTTTTTGAATTTTGCATTAAATCTTAATTCGTCTTTCATCATTTGAGTTTGGGCAGGCTTACCTTTACCAACTTGGTATTCTTTTATTCCTGTAGAAACTTCCAAAATGTCTCCGACCAAAGTTGAGTTAGTCAACATTTTATCCACAATTATACGATTTTTATCACTGAGATTGATATCAAAAACAAAGCCTTTATTCTTTAGAAAAATTGATTGTTGAATCGAATGACGATATTCATATTTTTGTTCTACAAAGTGACCAATTTGGGTTTGGTGTTGAGGATTCGGGACACATTTTTTGATTATTAAAATTACTGTGTCTACATTCGCCTCTTCAAAAACCTCATTACCAAGCTCTACTATTTCTTTGATTTCAGCATTCATTAGTAAAAAATATCTAATCTTAGGCACAAAAACATTACCCAGCCAAGCATTTGGAATTATAAAACCAAGATATCCACCATCTTTGAGAAGATTAATTGACTTTTCTAGGAATAAAATATATGTATCAAGCTGGTATTCGGCAGTTGCAAAATTAAGATAATAAAAATCTTTTTCTTTTTGGGTGAAATTGCTATTTTTGGCATTCACATACGGAGGATTGCCGACGATGACATTAAATAGTTCTGGTGTAGGTTGGTTTTGGGTTGGAGGGTTGTTAATAGTCATAAAGTTTTATGTTTGGAAATAATTCTTGACATAGTTTTGTTTGTTTTGTATAATTCTAATACAAATTGGCACTAGCCACATGAGCCCCGCAAAGGGTGACTAATTTTGCCAAAATTCTGGGTTTGAGGTCGAACCAAGGTTGGAAATTCTTGATTTTCTTGTGGTTGGTTAGGTTAGGGTTATTGTTCATATTAATTGTAAAGTATAAATGTAGTTGACATAGTCAAAAAAGTAAAATAAACTAATTGTTGATAGTTAATCTATCGGGGATATCTCTTTAGAGTATCGAAAATTGCAGCTTCTGGCTGTTTTTTTTATTGTCCAAATTCAAATAAATTTTTTGCCATAACCATTACATTTTTGATCTTTTTGAAAGTATTTTTGAGAAATAATATTAATAATTTTAAGGTTATAATTCTGGTCTAGAGTTGGCATCAAATCATTTCTACATGTGTGCAATACATCTAATTTGGTGGGCATCGCGAGCAAATCAGCGAGTTCTAAACCTGCGATTGCTTTAACTTTTTCTTTGATTTTGATATTTTTGGAGGAGATATGTGATTGGATAGAATCTGAATTAATAAATGAAGTGCCATGATGCCAAAAATTTTCATAACTTGCTTGCAACAAACCATCTTCTTTTTTGCCTCTACTCTCGATATAAACGTCGCCAGTACCGCGAGATTTTTTTAAAAACAAATAATATTGTTCCAAAATAACATTCAAAGCATAGTGATAAGGATGCATCGCCGAATTTCCATATTTTTCTAGGTGTTCTTTTTTGTCCAAAACTACGCAAAAGACAGTAAACTCAACCTCCTTAAGAATTTGTAAGAATTTGTTACCAAACTCAATATTGATATCTTTATTTCTTAATTTGCCCCAGATGCCCTGTTTGTTCCAAATTTCTTCTTGGTGTAATACTGGTAGTTCATCAACATCTGTACACACAACCATTTTTAATTCACGCAAATACGGAGTTAACTTTTGTGCATTTTCAAGCGAATTTAATACGACTCCAGTCAAACTTAGATACCTTGATTTTAGTTCATTAGATTCTGAATAATGATGGTTTCCTGACTCATCGATGTACATTCTGAAAAGGTTGGTATTCTGGAATAAATCTTCTGTAATAATTTTAGTATTCATAATTTAATTATTTTTGTCCACGGTTTGGTTCGTCAACCCACCAAACTCCTTGCTCCAATCAAAGGCTTGCTCTCCAGCTATTTCTGGATCGTCGATTAATGAGTTGCCGCATTTGATATTGGCGTCGAGATTGTCTAGTTTTTGGTCTTTGCGGGCGGTTTTGAGCCACAGGGATAGTTTGGCAATTTCAACCGATTCGGGCTGGAGATCGACCATGAATATATTGTTTTTGAGAATGGATTTGTCAATGGTTACTTCGTCAAACTCCGCAAAGGCACCGAGACCGTCGTCGATTGCTTGTTGATTCAATGCCGCAGCATGTTGTTTGGCTAGGTATGAATGGACTTGATTCGGGAATGCTCCAGAGCCGCCAGCTGGATCTAGCACGGTAATTGTCGACAGTGAACCTGGATTTTCAGTCAAAAATCTGCCTACAGTCTGCTCGACGATGTAATCGGTAATGTATTCTGGTGTGTAGTAGATTCCATCTTTTTTGCGTTTGGATGTTTTGGATTGCTTTGGTACAGCGACCTTTTCGGTTCCGTTTTCGACCAAGCCATAATGGAGGGATAGATCCTCCGTTACAATTTCATCACCAATATTGGCTTTGATTTCTTCCAGATCGCTGATAGATTGTTCAAAGATATGCCCCAAGACATTGACATTGAGATCACTTGCAAAATCATATTCGGCTAATTGGACAATTGATTCCCAGATTGCGTCTTGAATGATTAGATCGTTGAGTTCAGTGTCGGTTTTGAACAATCCGCCGTTGAATGCGTTGATTTGGGGGTAGATATCATGCCGCCCTTTGTCAATATCATCAAAAAGGTACTGGAATTCTTCCCAGATTTTGGTATCGCTACGACTTCGACTAGATTTGCCCAGAGCATGAGTATTTTTGATAATTTGGCGTGGCAATAGCTGAGTGTCTTCACAAAACATAACAAAAATCAACCTGTCTAAGAGTTTTTGAGTTTTTTCCAGAATGTCTAATTTGCTTTTTTCTGGATTGTGATTGATAATATCTTCGAACAATTTGAGCCTTAAGGATTTGTAATCATTATAGAACCGTTTTGTGATTTGTGCCTGTTCACCATTGCTTTCCTCGATCAAGGTTTCGACCAGACTTAGCTTATTTTCTCCTCGCAACAGAGATTTTGGACTCATCAGGACGATCAGTTCATCCAGCTTGCTGCTGCAGTTCTCACCAATCAGTTCGCTTAGTTTGAATTCGTGAAAGTTATTTTGTTTGGTCTTGGCTGTATATATTCTCCATTCCAAAAAATTACCCACAATTCCTATTTCGCA
>JAYTWQ010000215.1:0-3947 GCA_043743355.1 bacterium
AAAAGCTACAAAAATATTAGTTGAAGAGTCACCAGAAGAAAAAAGCTCATCCAACACTAATCACTCAAATGACAAAATATTTCATCAAACTAGAGAGAATCTGTTCAAACCAAATCTACCACAAAATATTTCTGTAGTCACTCACACTGTTGAAGAAAATTCGCAAATTATCAAACATTCACAAGTCTCCAAAAACATTACCACCAAAGAAGATACTCTTAACACACTACTCAGGATGAAGGGAATAGTTGCAAGAAAATAAAAACTATTATATAATAAAATAGGTTAAAAAACAATAACTAAATACAAACAAAATACTACATATATGTCTCAATATACAATCAAGCTCGAACAGCTTATCAGCAGCGAAACACTAGGAGATTTCCTTATTACAGTTCAATATGATGCAATCGGTCCCAAAATCGTCTCTATCGAAGGGGAAAAACTGACTGATCAACTACAAGAGCAAATTTTACCAATTCTTCATATGATTAATCTATGTTTGACAAAGGGAATTAGCATCAAGGAAATTGCAGATCTCATTCCAACATTTGGTAATTCACAGGTTTCTGGAATATTCGGTCTAATCATCGAAGCCCTAAAAACAATTCCAGTCAAAATCCAAGAAATTCATTCTGATAATGTAATAGAAATCAAACCAGAAATGCTAAAAGCGCTTTCATAATTTGTCCTCTTTAAAACAACGCCACCTATATCAATCGTAGGTGGCTAATTTTTTGGTTTTGTAATAATTTGACTATAATATTGTAGAGCTGTATAATAGTTATATTATACCCAATCTCTAATCAACTTTTACATCAAAATTAAAATCCTCCCTATCTAGGGAGTGGCAAAACAAAGTTTTGACAAGGGTAACCTTAATTATGTCAAAGTTGGTACTATTTCGAGTATAACTAAATAAAAATACAAATGTCCGATCAAAATAATATTTTCCCAGAATCTAAAATATCGTTAGAAAATTCAAATGGATACATACCACGTGCCGAGAATCCTGCTCTTAAACTTGATAAATTAGTTCAAATGGCTCAAACTATGGGTGATTTTAATATTGCGTCAAATCCCAAACCTACTATTATCCAGCCCCAATACACACAACCACAACAATCATATCAACCTCAAAATTATTATCCGCAGCAACCTCAACAGAATTATAATACTCAAATTTACCCAAACCAACCACAGGTACAAAGTTACCAGTTTCAACAGACCCCTTTTCAAGTTCAACCTGGACAGTATCCAGAGCAACAATACAACCAACCGCAAGCTAACAATTACCAAAACTTTAATTACACACCTCCAACTGATTTTAGTACTGGTTTAAACGATCCAAACGCGCCTCAACCTGAGTTAACTCAAAAACCAAAAAGTAAATTCGATCCAAAAAAAACATTTGTAAAATTTTGGAAAGTTGGTGTTGCTTTTATTTTAGTAATGCCATTAGCAATCGGTGGTGTTTTTGCATACACCAAACTAAACACTAAAGTAAGTGACAATAATAATTATCTTAGAGTAACAACATTAATTGAAGCCCCAAAAAGCCTATCTCAGGGAACTCCTGGGATTTGGAACATAACCATAAATAACAATGAAGCTTCATCACTGGATGCGATTGAAGTAGAGTTAAAGTTTGATGATAATTTTCAATTTATAAAAGGAATCAATAGACAGCCAGAGAATTTGACGGGTAATCTCTTCAAAATTGCACATCTTGACGCACTCAACGGTGGCGAATCTCAAACTGTAATATCACTTCAAGGCTTAGTTACTGGTCAGGTGGATCTTGATAGTACAATGCAAGGAAGGGTTGGGTACACTCCATCAATCATTTCCAAAGAAGTAGATTCTCGTAGAATTGTAGATATTACGCCAGCTCAAACCAAAATTCTAAGTCCCGAGATCAAATTAACGATAGATCCAAGTCAAGGTTCGATTCAAAATGGTGGAGAAGAAACATTCACAATCAAGATTAAGAATCTCAAACAAAACGATTATCAAGATCTCAAATTACGAATGAATTATCCATCTGGTAACACTTTTACATATACTAGCTCGCAATTCACTAATGACAATACAGCATCAACAACAGGTACGCCAGACGACGGTGACGATACTTGGTTTATTAGTAGATTGCCTGGGTTGAGTGAACAAACGCTAATTCTCAAGGGTAATATTAATGTCAAAAGTCAACAGAAGATATCTTTTGGAGCAGATCTCTCGCTCAAAACCGACAAATCCAACTATCAAACTATTTCTAAAGTTTTTAAGGATATTTCTGTTGCATCTGAAACACTTTCACTTTCTACATATATTGATAAGGATGACAAAACCTTCGTTCCTGGCGAAAAATTAAAATTTGCTATTTTTTATGAAAATAAGAGCCAAACTGTCCTAAAGAATGCAGAAATTCTTGCTTCGATTGAAGACAAATCTAACCTCCTTGACCTCAAAACCCTAAGCTTTATTGGTGGTTCTAGACCATATGAAATCAACAACCAAATTCAATGGACTGGTAACAACACACCACAACTAATTACAGTTGGTCCTTCAGCCACAGGCAAAATCGAATATGAAGTGGAAGTCAAAAAAAATGTAATAAGACCCAAACTAGCACAAAGTGATTATATCCTAAGACCGAACGTGAGTATGAAGGCCATCAATCTTCAAGATGTCGCAGCAACAGGTGAAGTTTACAAGATGAGATCGAATATGGGATTCGTCTCGACCCAACCGATCGAAGTCAACATAGCCAAATCTACTAACGCAAATAGACACAAATACAAAATGTCCTGGGCGTTATCGAATGAACAAAGTCAAGTAGACAATATAATTGTAAGATCATCCACAAAGCTACCTCCTGCAACATGGCAAAGTACTCTAATCTCACCCACTGAACAGGCCAAGAATCTAAGCTATAATCCATCAACTGGAGAAATAGTCTGGAAAGTGGATAAGCTCGAACCATTCACAGGCATAGAAGATAAGAATCAAGTCGTAATTAATTTTGAAATCACTATTGAATTACAGAATCAAAATGGGTTGGTGTTATTAGAAGCTCCAACTGTGTCTGCAACAGACAACTTTACTGGCTCGGTTTTCAATCTCTCAGGAGAAGCTGCCAAGATCGGGAATTAATTTTTTTCATTGAATTTGTATAATTCAACTTTAAAAAATTCATAAGGCAGAATTTTGTTCACTAATTCAAAATATCATGATATCGTTGCTTTATGAATTTAGAACAAAGTAAATTTGAAAATCTAATACAAGTAATCAATAAATTTCATTTTAATGAAGGTCATTATACTGGTGAAGCATATAATTTAATCGATAATTTGGATGAACGTGGACTCCAAGAAATCGTTAATCTTTTGAAAATAACAAGAGAGATCAATCCGATGACAAGAACCCCTGAACAAATTATTGCTGATTATTGGCAACACGGTAAAAATTGTTGGTAATTCAAATTCAAATTTTCAAAAATTCATCAATCATTTGCTTTTTTCTTTCGAGTGAAATACCTCTATGAAGTTTAATTTTAGATTTCAAGAGAATCCAAAGGCTCATTCCTACGACAAACTTATTGTCAAATTACGTTTTGATTCAAAAGTTACTTTAGAGATTTTTAAGATTACTCATCTTGGCTACAAGCCCAGTTTTGATTATAGGGCAAATGAAAAGTCAAGAATGTCAGTTTTTATTCGAGAAACTTTATCAACTTCTCTTTCACAGTTTCGTTTTGAATTGTTAGTGATTTTAAAAACATCGCAAAGCGTAATAAGAAAAATAGTATCGCAAAGTATTCTTAGCGGAAAGAGAAATGTCAAGGTTCCACTTTTTCAAACAACTTATTCTCTTCTAGTTTGAGGAGTTTATGTGGTATTTCTTGAATAGTCTTTTGGTTCTCGACTTGGTTCAGCTTTGATTTTCCT
>JAYTWQ010000216.1:0-4290 GCA_043743355.1 bacterium
AGGTCAATATTGCCGACCAAAAAATGTGTCGACATTCAAAACCAAACACTTTGACAAAATAGTCGCATCAATTAAGAATCAAATTAAATGTTCGACCTCAAAAACCTAGTCCTTAATCACCAGAACCGTGGCAAAATTTTTGATTGGGTGGAATTGTTGACTTTGACAGGCAAATACCCCGAAGAAATCAAGAGAGAAATTGACGAAATGAAAATTGATCAAATCGATCCACTAATTCCCTATACTCAATCGGGCAAAAACTACAATCCGAAAATTGATAAGTTTATTATTGATAATTATAAGAATCCTGACTTTTTCAAAATTGGCTATAATGAATTTGGTGTAAGTTCAGTTTTTAACCTCAAAAGAACTTATCCAACTAATTTTCACTGGCAAGACAACATAGAATGGTTCTGGCAACAAAAAAAAGCAGCCAAAATCTCAAGTTGGCTCTATTGTATTCCAGGAGTCAAAAAAGTCTATTTGCTTGGGTCAACTGGACTCGAAATCAACAAAGCGAACTCAGATCTAGACATTGCGTTTTTATGTAATCAGAACTGTGTACTTCTGTCACGCTTTTGGGCAAAGATTTGGTTCAAAATATTAGGGGTCGATACTTTTTCATTTAGGTCGAATCTAAAACTAATTTTGCTTAGTGAGCTATTATGTTTTGTCAAAGCTCCAATTATCAAAAAACAAATCCAAAAATCCAAAAAAGAGATCTGGCAATTCAAAAATCGCAATGGTCTCAAAATTGATCTTGGAATGTGTTACGAAAATGAAGAACAAATAACAAATTATTACGAAAATGAAGAAAGGCAATTGCCAATCTTAAACAAACTTTTATTAATAAAATCGTCTTTTGATTCAAGTATTTTTGAAGATCCTAATTTCGGGAGAATTTTTGTAGAGGAACCAAACGATTTGAAAAAAGTTTTTCAGTTTTTAGTCAAAATAACTCTTTGGATTTTAACGCCATTAATTTATCCAATGGCAATTCTTCAGATTATATGGAACAAAATCAAGCATAATCAAAACCCAAACCATCAGGTTCATTTTAATTTTTGTACGTTCTACCCACGTTTTCCAGATGAAAAATTTTTGACAAAGCAATAGTCCCAAATCTTGTTGAAAATATTATAATTAAACTATTATCTTCGGTTTATTTTAGGATCAAATTAGTTTTTAGCTAAAATGAATTTATTTCTTTGACTTCTTAAACTAGTTAAGGTTTCTACATTTTGAAGTGTTCGGGCAGATTTTAAGCTAAATCAATCCATTTCTTGAACCAAAACGTCTTTCATAACTTTTGACATCAAACTTCTTCAAGCAGCCGTTGTAGTTCATGTAGCGAATTTGCCCAAAGACCGGTCGTTCGAACCAAGCTCTGTCGTGGAGTCCGCCGATTGACCACAATACACCAACATAACCATTAGGATCTCGACCGTCAATACTATACTTGTCATTCAAATAAATTGCAATTCTAATTGCCTCGCTAGGATTCATAGACCACTCAAAGATTTTCTTTGCCCAATACATCCTCATAAAACCATGCATTTTGCCAGTTTGCTTCATCTCGTTGTTGGAGGCGTTCCAGAGCAGATCGTGCGTAGCAGAATTTTCCCATTGTTCGAGCGAATAAACAAAGTCTCGATTATCACTCCAGTGTTTGGTTAAGGTTATTTTTGCCCAATTTGCAAGACCTTCGTAATTGTCATAATTCTCTTGATAAAAACAAAAGTTGTCTGATAATTCGCGGCGTACAATCATCTCCTCTAGGTAAGCCATTACATTCTCATTCTTGGCTCCGAACCGTGCGATCAAATCCAGCGCAACACGCTGTGTGCCAATCTGCCCAAAATGATAGTAAGGCGATAGATTAGACAGAGCATTAGCGTTTGGGTCGTTGCGTTTAGAATCATAGCTTTCAATCTTGTTGCAAAAATTACTGAATACTCTTTGTGACGCCGCAAAACCAGAATCAAATTCAATAGATGGCAAAATATCAAAATTAATTTTCAAAAACTCTTTGGGATTATTAAGGATTTGTTGTATTGATTTCTGTTCATAAAATTTACTATCATTCCCAAAAAACTCGTCATTCTGAACTTGTTTCAGAACCCCCTCATTCTTGAAGATTAAACCTTTTTTATAAACCTCACCTAACATAGGAAACTCAACCAAAAATTCGGGCAGAAGTTTGGTAATTTTGGGTCTGATCGTTCTGGCGGCGAACTCTTGTTTGGGACTAGCTATCCAAACTGGAATTACATTATGCGCATCAATCTCAATCATAGGAATCAAAATTTTAGAAGCAACTCCATCACGCCACTTACGACCAATTCTAAGTGGACCAAAATCACAAACCAAAGTTCCTATATTATTCTCAGTCACAAATTCCGACATTGCCTCCACTGGATCACCGCAAGTCAAAAAAACAAACTCTATTCCAACTTCGTATAAACCTTTTTGAACTTCCAGCAAACCCTCTAACAAAAAATAATATTGCCGCCAAGTTGCTTCGAGAAATTCTGGAACAAGTGTAAAAACAACAATCAATTTTGATTTTTTTTGGGTAGCTAATTGTGCAGCAAAAACCATTGCCCAGTTATCTTCCACCCGCATATCGCGAGACATCCAATAAACTACTGAACCTTCTTGATCTTTTTTGTCATTGAGTTTTCTTGCACGGCGTATATCAAACATATGGCGTATTGAATTAAAAATTATTTTTTGAATTGTGATTAGATTAGTCATCTTGATCCAAGCGAAAGATCTGTTAGCTGTAGTACAAAAAAGTTTATTTTTGGTATTGATTCATTGTAGATCTTTTGCCTTCCTCAAGATGGCGGCTGGAATTTAGCTTGATAACATCTTTGAGAATTTTCCTGAATCTTTTTTTATGGAGAAATTTGCAATGAAATCAAAAGAATTATCAAAATTAAAAATATAGGTCTTAACAAAATTCATCTTATATGACTAGGCTCTCGTAATACTTATCAAAATGCCACCAAGGACCAAAATCACGGTCAAAACAATTATAATTATCTTCCAATTGTTGGTCTGGACTCCAGTCTCAAGTACATTTTTTTTGTCTTGAATAAGTGGAGATGTATATTGAATTTTGATCTTGTCAGTTGCTTCGGGAACTAATTTGGAAAAAAAGCTATCCACAAGTTGAACCCTAACCTCTTTTTCACCGTTTTCGTTACTCGCATATCCAATCTCTTTTAGTGTAAAGTCTGGCTTAGACCACATGGTTTGAATTGGTTTGTTGTCAATAAATATCTGATAAAAACCTTTTTGACCATTTGGCTTGTCAGAATTGTTCAGTGGCGGTTGGGTCAGAATTCCAAAATTCTTTACTTCTGTTAAGAACTGTCTAGTCTCGGTCACTGGCTGTGCTGCAGAATCTTTGGTAGGATCAAGGAATTTGATAGTTGGGTATGTTGTTGCGATAGTCCCGCCATAATTCGTTGTTATTTTTAAGTTTTGGGTTGCAACCACATCTGATGTCCCAGAATTAACTAATTGAAAAATCAATACCGAATCTTTAGAATCAGGAAGTTTTTCAAAATTAGTCAAAGCTTCAGGTAGAATATCCACTCGAAATTTGTTGTCAGGCAAGTCTGTGCCACTTGTCATAGTTCCAATCAAATTATTCAAATCATTTGCATATATATTCAATTTTCCAAGTCCTGGAGTCTTTTCGTTCAACGTCGTAAGTTTAAAATTTTGTAACTCAATGTTAATGCTCTGAGAAATTCCTTTTGCAAAAACAGTATTTTCTAAAGGTTTTGTTACTGTTATTTTAGGCTTTATTGTATCTGTAGTATAATTGAATGAAAACGAAGTTCGGTTTGTTTTTTGACCGTCAGAATTAACAAACTGAAAAATCAATATATTCTTTCCAGAATTCAATTTGTCGGCAAAGCTTAATAATTTTAAAGGATAATTGTCAGTTCCAGAATCGGTCAAAAAGTTCTCTTCTTTGGTATCGTCACCCAAATAAACTTTGAGATAGCCACCTGATGTAGCGGGAGTGTTTTTATATTTGGTATTAATATCCACACCTTCCCATTGATATTTGAGGGAATCCGTTGGAGATAGTGAATCACCAAAACTGAACGACTTATCACCACCGTCTGTTTTGATATCCTTACCATCTTTGACTACTTTGGAAATTGCAAACTTGATATCTTTTGCACTCGTTGTTGCAAGAGAATGAATAGATGCAAAGCTAGCCAACTGGGTAAAGAGAAGAGTAGTAACAAAAACGGTTGATAAAAT